>JBCCRV010000320.1:0-8173 GCA_039201085.1 Myxococcota bacterium
AAGAGCGACGCGCCGAGGAGGCGTCCGAACGGCTACGCCAGGGCGTGCAGACGCTCATCTCGGACCTGAACCGTATGTTCCCGGATGCGGAGCGCTGGGCCGCCGGCAACCCGATGCACACGCTCACGATCAGCCACGCGCGGCACGCAACGGAAACCGCCAGCAAAACGCTTGACGGCGGCGGTCGCGGCGCCCTCGCCGAGCAGCTGGTGATCCTCGAGGACGCCAAATCGATGCTGGAAAAGCTGCTGCGCGAATCGAGCGGCGAGCGCCGCTAGAGCTAGACGGCCGACCGCGCAGGACGCGCCCCGGAGCCCACCCTTGAAGGGCCGGCGGCCGTCTCAGGTCGTCGCCGAAGGAAGACCGAACGCCGTACGCTCGAAGATCCCTACCTCAGCGGTCCGTCCTCGAGAAGTCGTCGGCCGGGGGGAGCGCTCGTCGCAGCCATCTGGTAGCACATGAGCGTGCGCTTTCTGCACACATCCGACTGGCACTTGGGCCATCAACTGCACGGCCACGACCGAGCCGCGGAGCATCGCGCTTTTCTAAACTGGCTCCTCGACCGCGCCGAGGCGGACGCCGTCGATGCGCTGCTGGTCGCCGGCGATATTTACCAAACGAGCAACCCGCCGGCGGCCGCAGAGCAGCTCTTCTACGACTTTCTCGCGGAGGCGCGAAGTCGCCTGCCCGACATGGCGATCGCGATCATTGCTGGAAACCACGATTCGGCGCCGCGCCTGATCGCGGCTCGCGCGATGTACAAGCACCTGGGCGTGCACGTGGTGGGGGCAGCGCCATTCACACGCGACGCAGGCGATGCGCTCCAGCGCGTGCAGACCGCGAGCGGCGATTTTTGGATTGGCGCCGTGCCCTTCATTCGCCCCTCGGACCTGCGTCCGAGCGTGCTTCGCGAACACGGCCCTGCGGCGGCGACGGCGGAGCGCTACGCGTCCGTGTACGAAGCCTACGCGGCGCGCGCAAAGGCGGACGAGCCGCTCGTTTGGATGGGGCATGCGCACATTCGCGGCGGCCGGCCCACGGACTCGGAGCGCGACCTCGTACGCGGCGCCGAAGAGGCCCTCCCGCCCTCGATCTTTGGGGACGGTTTCGCCTACGCCGCCCTCGGCCATCTGCATCTTGCGCAAGAAGTCGAAGGCGCCGCCGGACCGATTCGCTACGCCGGCTCGCCGATTCCCCTTTCGCTGGCCGAAACCACCTACCCGCACCAGGTGCTTCGCGTTGACCTAGAAGACGGGCGAGCTCGCGTCGCGTCCCTGCTCGTACCGCGGCATGTCGACTTGATTCGCTTCGGCCAAGACGACCCGAAGGGTCCGGACGAAACGCTCGCGGCGCTCCAGGCCGAAGCCTTCGACGGTTCGCTTCCCCGCGAGCGCTGGCCCTTTATCGAAGTGAGTGTCTTTCTCGAAGAGCCCGCCGTCGACTTGGCGGAACGGATCCTCGGGGTCCTCGCGAACAAGCCCGTCCGCTTTCTGCGCATCGACTCTCGGCGCGCCGCGTCGATGCGCACCCGCCTCGGCGATCGGGTCTTCGATCGGGACCTCAGCGATTTGGATCCAGAAGAAGTGCTTACGGAGTTTCACCGTGCGGAGCGGGGCGCCGAACCGAGCGAGGCGCTGCTGCAGGCGTTCCGGGAACTTCAGGCGGGGGTGCTTGCGTGCGAATCCTAAGCATTCGCGGCGCGAACCTTGCGAGCCTCGCAGCACCGTTCGAAGTGCAGCTCGATGCAGAGCCCTTTGCGTCGTCGCGCATCTTCGCGATCGTCGGACCGACTGGCGCCGGCAAGAGCACGCTGCTCGATGCGGTCTGCCTGGCGCTCTTTCACCGCACGCCGCGCCTTGGCGGCCGAACGGCCGGCGTTGAAATCGGGCCCGATCGTCTGAAGAGCTACGACCCCCGGGGGCTACTGCATCGGGGCACGAGCGAAGGGCACGCGGAATGCGACTTCGAATGTGAAACAGGCGTCTTTCGCGCGCGCTGGTCCGTTCGACGCGCCCGCGGACGGGTCAACGGCAACCTCATGCAGCCCAAAGTCAGCCTGCTGCGCCTGGAAGACGGCGTTGCCCTTGGACGCAACGCGACGGAAGTGCGCGCGGCGATCGAAGAGCGTTTGGGGCTCAACTTCGAACAGTTCCGCCGCTCCGCCCTGCTTGCCCAAGGCGACTTTGCAGCCTTTCTAAAGGCCACCCCAAAGGAACGGGGCGCACTTCTCGAGCGCATGACGGACACCCCGATCTACGCAGCGCTCAGCAAAGCGGCGCACGAGCGCGCGAAGGAAGAAGCGCACGCGCTCGCTCGGGACGAAGCCGTGCTCGAAGCCCGTTCGGCGCTTCCTCACGCCGAGCGCGAGCGGCTCTCGGCGGAGCTTGAAGCGTGCCGGCGTTCGCTGACGACCCTCGACGCGTCGCATGCGGAAGCGCAGGCCCAGCAGAGCATCCTTCGCCGAAACGAAGAGCTGGACGCGGCGGTGGAGGCCGCGTCGCAGGAAGAACGGCAGCTTCGCGCACGCGCGAAGGCGAACGCGGACGACGAACTTCGTCTCCAGCAGCTTCGCGCCATCGCGGGGCTCGACGGCCGCTTTCGTACCTTCGACCAGGCGGAAGCCGATGCGCGAGCGCGGGCGAATGCGCTCAAGGACGCTCGAGCCGCGAGGAACGAAGCGCGCGCCGCCATGGCCAAGGTCGAGCGAGACCTAAGCGCCCAACAGGACGCACGGCGAGCCTTCGATTCGCGCGCAGCGACCTTCGAGCGCACGCTTGAGCGGGCGGCAGAAGTCGATGCAGCGCTGGCGGCGCGCGAGCCGCGCGTGGCCGAACTCGGCGAGGCGATCACGGCCGGGCGCGCGGACGTGGAAGCGCTTGGCGCCCGGCGTTCAGCGCAGCAGCAGGCGGCGGAGGCACTTCACACAGCCAATGCCGACGACGACGCATGGGCATCGCTCCGTCCCTACCGACAGGAGGCGCAGGGCGCTGAGCGCGCCGTCGAAGCACTGCGTACGGAAAGCGCGGCCATGCGTGCGCTCGAACGCGCGGAGCAGGAACTCGGCAGTGAAGAGGAAGCCCTTGGAACTGCGCGCGACCGGATGGCGCTTCACGCGCTCGAGCTGGAGTCGCTGGAGGCCGCGGCCGAAGAAGCGGCAGCACGCCTGCAGACCGCCGACGAAACGCTTCGGGCGCGCCGCACCGCCGAAGCGGCGCTCCGATGGCTCGACGCCAAGGAAATGCAGGACGCGGTTCAAACGCGAACGAACGCCGCCCGTGATCTCACGGTGCGTTGCCGCGCATCGCTTGAGCGTGCCGAAGCACGTGCGCGGACCTTGGCGAAGGAGCTCGAGTTTGCCGAGCGCGAACGCGGCTCTCGGGACGCGGCATATCGCGCAGCGAGTCGACTGCAGAGCGCCGCGCGTTTGCGGAGCGAGCTGCGCGAGGGGGAGCCT
Organism: Myxococcota bacterium; assembly: GCA_039201085.1. Lineage (GTDB taxonomy): Bacteria > Myxococcota_A > Polyangia > Polyangiales > Houyiibacteriaceae > JBCCRV01. The sequence goes on from JBCCRV010000320.1 coordinate 3,455, forward strand.
TGCCCGGTCTGCGGAAGCACCGATCACGAAGGCGCGCCGGACAACGCGGTGGACGTGGAAGTCGACGACGGTGTGGTTGACGCGGCCGCCGCCGAGGCTGCGCTCGAGGAGGCCATCGCCCAGGTTGAAGGCACCACCCGGCTGGTCAGCGCCGCCCGTGACGTGCGTTCGATGGCGTCGGAAATGCTCCGTCGCGTCGAGCGGCTGCTCGCCGGCCACGAACGGGTGCTCGCCGACCTCCAACGCCAATATCAAAGCCGGGCGGCGGAGCTTGACGCGCAGAAGGGCGCGCTGGCGGGCCGTGCCCTTCGCTCGCCGGAGGCGATGTCGCCGAGCGAGCTCATCGACTTTTTGTCCGCCCATGCGCCACCCGATCGCGACGGAATCGCCGCGCGAAGTGAGCGACTCGAGCGCGCTGTGCATTCGAAACGTGAAGCGCTCCGAGAAGCGCAGATGCAACACGTGGACGTTCGCCACGCGTGGTCGCGCCAGCTCGAGTCGACGCGCCGCCTGCGCGACGCATGGAACACTGCGCGAGGCGTCATGCGGCGCTGGCTTGGGGAGGGAGCGCTGAGGGTCGCGGACCTGAAAGCGGACGGGCTCGAGTACGAGCGCCGCCACCGCGCGCGGCTCGAACGGGCCGAGCGACTGAGCGCGCACGGCGCAGAGCTCGCGGCCACGGACGAACGTCTACGCGCCCTTCGCGAGACGCTAAAGGCCCAGGAGGCAGAACACGCGTACGCCACGACGGCCATGGTCGAACTGCAGAAGGAACGACAGACCCTCGTAGAGGGGATGCCCCTTGCTCGGGCACGAGCCCGGCGCGCCGAAGAGGAGGCGCGTCTTCGGCAAACGGAGCGGGCCATCGGAGAGCATCGGATCACCGCGGCACGCGCAGCGTCGAGCGCCGATGCGCTGGTAGAAACGCGACTCGAAGAGAAGGCCCGGGCCGATTCGAGCGCGGAGATCGCGCAGGAGGCGCTCGGGGCGGCCCTCGCCGAGCACGGACTCGACCTCCCTCGCGCTCGCGCCCTTCGTGCGGACCAAACGGACTTTGACGCGCTGGCCGAGCGCATCGATGCACTTCGGCGCGAGCTCACGCGGGCAAGCGCCCGCGTTGAGCAACGACGCATGGACCGGAAGCGGCATCAAGCGAAGCACGCGAAGGTCTTCGGGCTTGACGACGCGCCGGCTCAGCGAAGCCTTTTTGACGCCCCTTCCGAGGGAAGCGAAGCCGTGCCCGTCGCCACACGTTTGCAGGAAGTGTCAGCGCGGCTGGCCACGCTCAGCGCCGAACGGGAGCGGCTGAAAACGCTCGCCGACGTCAGCGCCGCACGCCTCGCCGACGACGAAGCCTTTCGCACCACGCACGCCGATGAGCGCAAGGCGCTCGAAACACGGCGCGCACGTCTTCAAACGTGGCAAGACCTCGCGGAGCTGATCGGCTCGGCGGACGGCGGCAAGTTTCGCACCTTCGCGCAGAGCCTCACGCTCGACATTCTCCTCGGTCGCGCGAACGCCCAACTGGAGCGGCTCTTTCCGCGTTACCGGCTGGAACGCGCGGAAGGATCGGACCTCGGACTTCAGGCCATCGACCTCGACCTGGGCGGCGCCGTACGCAGCATCGACACGCTCAGCGGCGGCGAGACCTTCGTCGTGTCGCTCGCATTGGCGCTGGCCCTTGCCGGTCTCTCGGCGCAGCGAACGCCGCTGCGCACGCTCTTCATCGACGAGGGCTTTGGTTCGCTCGATGCCGATTCGCTCGAAGACGTGCTCGACGTGCTCGACGCGCTTCTGGCCGAAGGCAAACAGATCGGCGTGATCAGCCATGTGGGGGACATCGCCGAACGCTTTCGGGTGCGCATCGAGCTGGAAAAGGGCCCGGACGGCCGAAGCAAGCTACGTGTCGTTCCCGCGCCAGAAGCCTCGGCGCACGCCGCCGAATAGGCGGCTAGAGATTCCAGCGAAGACGGAGCCAGTCGAGTAGCTCGTGCTCGGACTCGTCGATGCCGTCGGCTTCGGCGATGCGCTGCACCGTTCCGTACACCCATCGGCGAAGCTCCGGCCGAAGCTCGTCGAGCATCTCCACGAGCTCGGCGCGCTCGAGGAGCGCCGATTCGTTGAGCAGCCCCCAAATATCGGCGCCGAGCTCCGTGCCCAGGCTCGTGAGCGCCACTACCTCTTCCTTGGAGAACTCGCCGTCCATGCGCACCATCAGGCGAAGGAGACCGCCGAAGGCGAGTCTCTCTTCCTCGTCCATGAGGGCGAAGGGCGTCACGAAAAGAGCGTACGACGGCTTTCCGCGCGAGCGAAGCCCGCATTCGCCGGAGTTGGCTGCGCCGCTGCGTTCTGGCTCTTTTCGAGACCATTTCCTTTCGGCCAGCACGGACCCAAGACCGCCTTGACGCTGGACCGCGGCCCGTGATTCGGTCGCGATAGCGAAGGGATACATAAATCATGGATATCAACGGAAAAGTCGCGCTGGTCACGGGAGCGGCCTCGGGCCTGGGCGAAGCCACGCTGCGCCGACTCGTGGAAGGCGGCGCGCGCGCCATCATCGTGGACATGAACGACGAGCGCGGCGAAGCGCTCGCCAACGAGCTCGGCGATGCCGCTCGCTTCATCAAAGCCGACGTGTCCGACGCGGACCAGGTTGGTGCAGCCGTCGACGCGGCGAAGGAGCTCGGCGAGCTTCGCGTCGCCGTGAACTGCGCGGGCGTCGGCTGGGCCGCGCGCACCCTCAAGCGCGATGGAACGCCGCACGACTACGACCTGTTCAAGAAAGTCATCCAGGTGAACCTCGTGGGCACCTACAACGTGCTCCGCCTCGCCGCCTCGGCGATGAGCACCTACGAGCCGCTGCCGAACGACAACGGCGCCGCCGAGCGCGGCGTGATCATCAACACCGCATCCATCGCCGCCTTCGACGGCCAGATCGGCCAGGCGGCATACGCCGCGTCCAAGGGTGGTGTGGTCGGCATGACGCTGCCCGCCGCGCGAGACCTCGCAAAGGTGGCCATTCGCGTAATGACCATCGCGCCCGGGACCTTCGACACGCCGATGCTCGCTGGCCTTCCCGAAGAGGTTCGCACGGCCTTGGCCGCCGGCATTCCGAACCCCGCGCGCCTCGGTGCACCGGTCGAGTACGCGGCGCTGGCGGCGCATATCGTGGCGAATGGCTACCTCAATGGCGAGGTGATTCGGCTCGATGGCGCGCTCCGCATGCCGCCGAAGTGAGGCTGCGAACGCTCGCAGGACATACATCCGGCATCGACTGGACGATCCACGAGCCAGCGATACCACGCGCGCTTCGGCCCTATATCGCCTCAGCGGCGGCCTATGAGGAACGAAGCGCAGCGGCGGTTACGCGCCTGGAAGTTCCGGCGCGGCGCATCGCCGTGCTGATCGAGACGGGCGCGGCGATCGACGTCGGCGGCGCACGCTACACAAACGGGTTCGTCGCCGGCCTTGGCCATCCAGCCACTCGCTGCCGGTTTGCGGGCACGCAGGCGGGCGTTCAGATGAACCTCACGCTTAGCGGCGCGCGAGCGCTTCTAGACGCGCCCCCCTTTGCGATCGCGGGCGCGTGCTGGCCGCTCGAGGCCGCCATTGACGACGCCCCGGCTCTCGTCGGGCAGATTCGCGAGGGCCGAACGCCCGCAGAAGCCTTGGCGAGCCTCTTTCGCTGGGCTGGACGGCGCCTCGCAGGCCGGCCCGGAGCTGTACGGTGCGAAAGCGATCGATGGGGCGACGCGATCCTGCGTTCCGCATCGCTTACGGAGTTTGCGCGCTAGATCGGCATGAGCCATCGCCGCTTCGTTCAGCACACGCGTCAAGAGACGGGACTTCGTCCCGGAACGTTCCGCCGTCTTCATCGCTTCGAACGCGCGTGCGCTTCGCTCGCCAGGGCGACGAGCCTAGCCGAGGCGGCTATCAGCGCGGGCTTCGCCGACCAAAGCCATATGAGCCGGGAGGTTCGGCACTTCACGGCGCGAACGCCCCGGGAGCTTCAGCGTTTCCTCAAGGCCCCGCTGGGAGCGGTGGTCCTTTCCGGCAGCGACAGCGCGGCCCGCTGACAATTCTGTTCAAGACGCGTCGCCCGCGGGCGTTCAGACTTGGCGCATGGACCACCCCACGCCCCCCCAGGGTCTTCGCCCGTACCTTGTGATCGACGGCGAGGACGACCCCATCGCGTTCTACCAGGAAGCCTTTGGCGCCGAACTCGTCTACGTGTTGCGAATGCCCGACGGCCGCATTGGCCACGCGGAGCTCCGCGCCTTCGGCGAGCGTTTTGCGCTCAGCCACGCGTTCCCAGAGATGAACGTTCAAGGCCCGAGCACCCGGGGCGGCACCACCGTGAGTCTGGGCATCTACGTGCCGGACGTCGACGCGGCCGCCGAGCGCGCCGTCGCCGCCGGCGCCAACCTCGAGCGGCCGATCCGGGACGAGTTCTTTGGCGATCGCGTCGCGATGCTCGTCGATCGCTTTGGCCACCGATGGCACCTGCACACGCGCCAGGAAGATGTGAGCGCCGAAGAGATGCAGCGTCGGCTGGACGCGATGATGGGTTGAGCCTGCTCGACGAGCAGTAGCCGGTGGGAACCGGCGTGGGAGAGGGGCTTCACCCGCCGGACGCGGTTGAAGCTGCTGTGGACGCGCTCGCTGTGCTCGCGGTCCACGCCGCCGCCTACGGCGTCGGGCTTCAAAGCGTCCTCTGGG
>JBCCRV010000321.1:0-8145 GCA_039201085.1 Myxococcota bacterium
AAGCCCGCCGATCCGCCCACCGTGTGCGATTGCTCGACGGCGTAGGACGATGAACCGCCCCAGCTGCGCGTGTTGGCCGCGCGCGTTTCCGTCGAGCGTTCCCGGCCAATCGTCTCCGTGGTTCCGCTCGTCGTTTCGTAGACGGCGTAGATCACCGGCGCAAGGGCGAGCTCGATGTCGAGTTCGGGGCGGTCGGCGATGAGCGGGTTGAACTGGAAGTTGTTGACCTCCGGGTCGAAGGCCAAGTCGTTGATCTCGACGCCGTCGTCGAAACCGTCGCCGTCCGAATCGGCCACCGTAGGCGAGGTGCGCCAAACGTTGACTTCGTCGACGTCGGGCACGCCGTCGTTATCCGTGTCCAGGGTGGGGTCGATGTCGATGGCTTCGTCGAGGCCGACGCCTCCGTCGAGGCCGAAGGCTCCATCGGCCATGAAGCTGTCCACGCCGCTATCGACGGCGGGACTCGAATCGTCGCCGCAGGCGGCGGCGCAGAGAAGGAAGGCGGAGAAGAGGTTCGCGTAGCGCAACTGCATGACGGACGGGGTAGGTACGAAAATCCGGGTGTATGGGTTTCGTACGGTTAACCGGCGCCAGCGCTGAAGAGCCGCACCGCAAAAGCGCTGCGAAATGCCTCGATCCGCGGCCCTTTCGCGCCGGCAGCTCCGTCGCCGTCCCGCCACCGAGCCGGCGGGAGGCTCGTTTGCGGTCGGCGGGGTTTGCGTCCGTCAGCTTATCGGTCGCCGTTAGACTCTACGTCGTCGCGTTCAGAGGGAGCGCTGCAGCGTCGATGGTCGTGTTGTTCCGTCTGCGCACGCGGTCAGACCGAGGAGACACAGTTTCGCCTATTGAAACGCTCGACGGGGGGCCATCAGCGTGGTCAAGCATCGTCGCGCTGGACGACACGTCTTCGCCAGCCCTGCCCACACAACACCCCTGGGTCCGTAGGGACCCATCCAGCTCACTTCGAACCCTTGGGTGCCCGACTTTCGGTGTTCCTCGGCTTCTCCTAGACGCTTACGGATGACCGAAGTGAGCCGCGGGTCTGTATTCCAACGAGCGCGTGTGCCTTCGCGCCCAGTTCATCCGCGATTTCGCCATCTCTTCGACTCGAAATCCGCGTTTGGATTCCTTCGTCTCACAGACGCAAACTCGCGGACGAGCTGAACACGAATCCACTCACGCTCGTTCGAAGACAGACCCTACAGTGGAACGCTGCAGGCGGCGTCGATCGCTTCGATTGTGTTGTTGTCCGGGCGGCATTCGTTGAGGGTCAGGAGCGGTTCCTGGTCCGGATCGTTGATGACCGCCGTCACCGAGTAAACGCGGCCCGTCTCGAAGCCCTCGTACGCGAACTCGACGAGCTCGGACGCGCCTGCGAGCAGGCGCCGTTCGGTGACGACCCGGCCCACAAAGGCTCCGTCCACGTAGAAGCTGATGGGGACGCCGGCCGGTGCACCGGCTCGGCCGCCGTTCACTACGCGCACGCGCAGGAGCAAGTCCGCCCGGCACGCGAAGCTGAGGTCGCTGAGCTGAAGGTCCGGCGCGTCGAGCAGGCCGTCGGGCTGTACGTTCTGGCGGAAGTTGTTCAGGCGCGGATTCGCGAAGTTGTCCGCCGTGGAGCTTGGCAGCGTTCCGTCCTCGTCGATGTTGGTCACGTAGTAAGCGTGCTGATTCCAAATGCGCCGCGTGCGCACCCACTGGTCACGAGGATGGGCAAAGACGCGAAGGCCCGTCGTCGACGGCGTGCCGTCGTTGCAGGTGTTTCGCGCGTAGTTGTTTTCCACGAGCACGATCTCCGCGTGGTCGTCGTTATCGACGTCGACCACGATCGGGTACTCCGTAAGCGTGCCGCTCGTGTTGCAGCGGTCGAGGTAAATCCCGCCGTCCGGACCGCGAAAGGTGCGAAAGTTGAATTCGTCGTTGTAGAGCACCTCGGCAATGCCGTCGCCTTCGAAGTCGAAGACGCTCGAACCGGTGACGCGGGACGATTGGTCCTGCGTCTCGAGGTACCACTTTCGCGTCAGGTCGTTTTCAAAGATCACGTACGCGTAACCGCCGGCAAAGGCGATCTCCGGCTCGGGGTCGTCGTCGAAGTTGGCGATGGTGGGCGGACCGCCACCCGTCAGCGGATCGCGCTCGGGGCGCGCCGCCCGCGCCGCCTCGACGCGGGCCGCGATCGACGTGTCGTCGAGCGGCGTGATCTCGATCGGGCCGGCGAGCACCTCGCCGGTGCGTCCTTCAAAGATCACCGCTTGGTGGCTCGTGGTGCCGACGGCGATCAAGTCCGGGTCGCCGTCGAGGTCGATGTCCGCCACGGCGGAGAAGCCGCCCTCACTCGCCAGCACCGTGTCGGACTGCCAGATCAACGTGCCGTCGGGATCATAGATGCCGTTGATGCCGATCGCTTCGAGCTCTGGGTCGTCGTCCATATTGTAGAAGAAGGGGATCGAGTTGCTCGAAGACAGCGGCGACGGGATCGTGCCGCTCCCGTCGGCCTTCACGATCGTGCGACTCACGGCGATTTCGGCGATGCCGTCGAGGTCCGCGTCGGCGATCGAGGGCCGGCCGCAGCCAACCACGACGTCGTCGTCAAAGCGACGAAGGATGTTGCCCGTAGCGGAGAAGATCGTCAGCCGCGTGGTCCCCTGACGAGCGCCAGGCTCAAAGGTGCAGCCGACGATCTCCGGACCGGGGGAGGACGGGTCGATGTCCGCAATGGCGACTTCCAGCGCCGGCTGGGTAAAGTATGCCGGCTCCGCTGTGGGCCAGAGGCGCGAGCCATCGGCGCCCGAGATGGCCCGAAGCACGCCGTCGACGTTGTAGGTGGAGAAGTTGCGTCCGCCGGGCGTCGGATTCGTTCGATGCAGCGATTGGGGATCGAAGCTGTTGAAGACGATGTCCGGAATGTCGTTTTCGTCGATGTTGCCGTCGCCGTTATCGTCATTGAGGTTGGCCACCATCGCCGCCGACATGATTTGGTTGTGGCGCGGCATGACCTCGGCGTCGCCGCTCCAGTGAAACTTCTCGTCGAGCTCAAACTCGCCGGGTTCGGGGACGAACTCACACTCCGGCGCGTCGACGGCACGGGGCAAGCAGCGGCCGATGCTGGCCTCGCAGTACTCCCCCGCGAGGCAGTCGAAACGCGTGTCGCAGCTGGCCCCTGGGGCCGTGCAGGTGCCCGTTAGGCAGACTTCGCCTTCGCCGCAGCAGCCGCCGCCGCACACATCCTGTTCGCCGCAGTCGATCACGCAAAGATCGGCGATGCAGGTTTGATTGTCGCCTTGGCAGCAGGCGCCGCCGCAAAGCTCGCTCGGCGCGCAGCAGGCGTCATCGGAACCGCAGGCCTGACCGGCTTCGCAGCAGATCGCGCCGCACGGGCGCTCGGGCGCTTCGCAAAGCCCCGCTTCCGCCCCCGCTTCTTCCGTTCCCCTGTCCGTAGCGCCCGAGTCGGGAAGGCTGACGCAGCGCTGATCGACGCACGCACTCCCCGAAGGACAGTCGGCTGGAACCGAACACGTGCGAATCGGTGAGTCATCGCCGCCACACGCGGAAACGAGCGTGAGCAGGGCCAGCAGGGGAGCGAAGCGAACCATAAAGGCAGGCTAACATGCAGCGCAGAAGTGGCCCGCCGTGGCGCGCGCCGCTCCAAAAGTGGCGCGTTTCGAATGAGCTCCGGGTTACCGGCGCACGAAGGCCAACGGAAGTCATGCACCAACAGGCCCGCGGAAGTCATAGGGACGGAGGTATGCCATGACTTCCGGTCCCTATGACTTCCCGCAGGCTAGCGTCGCCGCCGGCGAGCGAAGGCGACCAGGCCCAGGAGTAAGCCCCAAGGGGCCCCGGCGCCGCCGGCGCTGCAGCCGCCGCTGCTCGACGTGACCGTCTCCGGCGTCGCGCACGTGGCGTTCACGCAGACCTCGCCGCGGCTGCAGTCGCTGGGCTGGCTGCAGCTTCGCGTGCCGGGAACGCATTCGCCGGCGCGGCAGAGTTCGCCCGTGCTGCATTCGCTGGACGACCGACAGGCGAGGCTCATGTCGAGGCCCGATCCGGCGTCAATCGAGAACACGCATCGGCCGCCGCTGCAGAACTGCCCGCTGAAGCAGTCCGTACTCGAGCGGCACTCGTCCTCGCCCACGCCCACGCAGCTTCCCGCGCCATCGCAGAAAGTGTCCAGGGGGCAGTCGCCGTCCGAGCGGCAGAAGGGCACGCCCGCGTCGGAGCGTGGAATGCAGATATCGACGTCGCAGATAAAGCCTGGGCCGCAGTCCGCATCGAAGCGGCACTCGGCGGTGGGGGGACCTCCGTCTGCGGCGTCCAAGCACATGCAGCCGAAGCCGTTGCACACCTCTTGGGCGCCGATTTCATCGCACGAAAAGAGGCAGCTGCACGAACCGAAGGCGCACAAGGCCGTTCCCGGGCAATCGCTGTGGTCGCTGCAGAAGGGAAGGTCGGCGTCGCGGCCACCGAAGTCGCAGCCCGCGTCGATGCCCGCCCCGTCGGGACCGGCGTCGGGAATGAACGGCGGCTGCTCCGCGGACGCGGCGCCGACGACGCCGAAGAGCGCCACGAGCAAGGTAGGAAGGAAGGGACTTCGAAGGGAACGACGTTGCATGCGCTCTGCCTCAGCAAGGGCTGTGCCGTCTTGCTTCCCCGCCATTCACAGTCTTTCCCGCCGCGGACGCCATCGCATGTGGCACAATGTGCGCCACTCCCCTCGCACCAGGTCACACTCCGAGCAACATCGCGTCGCAGGTCGCGCCCGTCGCCGCTTCGATCGCCTGCGCGTAGAGCTGCACCTGCACGCGGTACGCGTCCGGCACGGCTTCGTGCAGGTCCGACTTGAAGTCCACGACGACCCAGCGCGCTTCGCCGAAGGGGTCGGATTCAAAGAAGACGAGGTCGGCGGATCCTTCGAGGAGCGCGCCGTCCACCTGTCGGTGTACGAGGTGCACCTCCGCGGCGCAGCGCTCGGCGCTCAGCGCACGCTGAAGCACCGGGTGCGCCCGAGCCGCGTCGACCGCCTGCACCGCGTCGTCCAGCTCGCTTTGGGTGGCGCCAAGGGCGCGCCCGTGGGCCGCGATGGACGCGCCCGCGTCGGCGCCGCCCACGACGTCCGCGAGCGCCGCGTGCACCAGCGTGCCAAAGCGCGCACCCCGCGAGCTTCGCCCCTCGCTTGCACCGGTGAACACAACGGTGACGGGCCGATCGCTCGGCGCTTCGATGCGCGACGCCTCCGTCGCCGTGCGCCGCCGTTCGCTGGCGCGGCTACCGGCTTCGATGCGCGCCCTTCGCTTCGATTCGAAGGCTTCGAAGCGCTCCCGCGATCGGGCGGCGCCCTCGCCGCGGAGCCGGTCCGGCTGGGGCACGCCCCGCGCCAGGGGCGGCGCCGCCGGCAGGATCGCCGGATCCCACCACACGATATCGCCGTGTCGGCCGGGCTTTACGTCGAGCCCTTCCATCGCCAGCGCCTTCTTCGGTCGCCGCAGCACGCTTCGCTCGCCAAAGGGCGGGCAGCCGGCAGCGGACGCGGGCCGGGCCCGGGCGGCGGACTCTTGCGGCGTCATCGTGCGCAGCAGCGCCTCGGTCCAGTAGTTGAGCTGATGGCGCTCTTCGACGAAGTCGCCGATCGCCGGCATGACGAGCAAGTCTTTCGCGCGGGTCGCGGCGACGTAGAGCTTTCGATCGCTCTCCGCGGCTTCCTCCGCCAGCACCCGTTTGCGGTGCTCGAGGAGCGGCTGACTTTCCGCGCCGGCGAGGCGTCCAGCCCAGAGCCCCGCGTCCAAATCGACGAAGTGGCTCGCGCGAAAGGGGCGACGGGGCGCGTCGATCTCGCAAAGCACCACGCAGGGAAACTCCAGACCCTTCGCGCCGTGTACGGTGGCGAGCCGAACGCCCCCTTGGCCCGCTTCGACGGCCGCGTTCTCTCGACGCGCACCATCTTCGGCGGACGCGTCGAGCGTTTCGACGAAGGCGCGAAAGCTCTTCGGCTCGTTGCGATCGTGACGGCGGGCCAGCTCCACAAAGCGCGCCACGTGGTCCTGGCTTGCATGGCCAGCGATCGCGAGCAGGGCGGAGGCCCGAACCCGTTCGAGCAGCGCCAGCACCGTCTCCTCCGCCGAGCGGTGGTTGCGCAGCACGTGAAACTCGGCGAGGTCGCGAAGGGCGAGCGCGATCGGCGAGTCGCCCTCGGGCTTCGCCATCGGATCGAGCGGCCGCGCCCCCATCCACGCGTGCAGCGCGTCGTCGCTGAAGCCATAGAGCGGACCGCGAAGCGTCGCGTACACGCGCAGGGTGTCCTCGGGCCACTCGATCGCGCCGCACGCAGCACGCAGCGCGAGCACTTCGCTGCGCTCGTGAAAGGCGCGACCCGCAACAAAGACCGTGTCGAGACCTCGGCGCTCCAGTGCGCCCGCGTAGGCCGCCGCGAGGTCCGTCGCCCCGGACTGCATACGCGGCATGATCAAGCACACGTCTTCGGCTCGAAAGGGCCGCCGCTCCGGCCCGTGCGTCCAATCACTTGCGATGAGCCATTGCACAAAGGCGGCGACCGTTTCCGTGGCGCCGTTGCGCGGTGAAAAACGGCTGCCCCACTTGTTCCAGGGGTTGGCCAGCGGAAGCGCGACGACGCTGGGTTGGTCGATGCGTTCCGTGACGAAGGGCGCGAGGGGAACATGGGCGGGACGAAGGCCCCGGTCCTCCGGCTCGCCGCGGCCAAAGCACTCGGCAAAGGTGGCGTTCAGCACACGCTGAATCGCCGGCTGAGCCCGAAAGCTCGTGTTCAGCTGCAGGCACTCGGCGCCGGCCTCGAGGAGCGCGGCCTTCGCGCGGTCGTACACGCCGATGTCCGCGCGCCGAAAGCGGTAGATGGCTTGCTTCGGATCGCCCACCACAAAAAGTCGGCCGGCGATGAGCGCGCCCTCGTCGTCGCTGCAGAGGCTGCGGAGCACGTTCGTTTGACGCGGGTCCGTATCTTGAAACTCGTCCACGAGCACGAAGCGATAGCGCTGCCGAAGCTCCGCACGAACGCTTTGATCTTGCAGCAGGCGCTCCGCGTCGAGCAGCAGATCAAAGAAGTCCACGACGCCGCTTTGGCGCTTGAGCCGCTCGTATTCGAGGAGCACGTCTTGAAGTGCGTCCTTGAGCGTCGACGCAAGATGGGCGTCGGCGCGAGCGAGCCAAAGATCGAAATCCTTTCGCAACGCATCTCGCTTCGCTCGCACGTTGTCGGCGCTGAGCGCACCGAAGGTGCCCTTGGCAAAGCCGCGGTTGTTCCAGCGCGGCCCCGAGCGCGCGAACTCGCGCAGCATGCCTTCGACGAGATCTTGATTCGCGAGCGGATCGTCGCCAGCGGCCACGCGCTCCTGGGCGCGCAGGTTCTTCGCCAGGTCGTGAAACTCCTCGAGATAGCCCGTGAGCGGGTCGCGCGTTTCGCCCTGCGCCGCGTGCTTTCCGAGCGCTTCGACCTGGTCGATGAGCGGGCCCATGAGCTCGGCGTAGTCGCCCTTGGGCCGTGGCCACGGCGCCGGAAAATCGCGGCGCGCAATGATTTCACGCGCGGCGCGCCACAGCTCCTCGCGCGGCCCGTGGTAGTGGCTGCCGCGAAGGACACGCTCCACGGAGCGCGGTGGCGCGCTTAGGATGCGCTCGAACCATCGCCGGAAGGCTTCGCGCTGAAGCTGTTCGGCGCCCGCTTCGTCGAGCACCTCAAAGAGCGGATCGAGACCCGCTTGGGCCGGGTACTCGCGAAGGATCTCCGTGCAGAAGCTGTGAATCGTGCCGATCGGCGCCAAGTCGATCGTGCGCTGGGCCCGCTGAAGCCGCGCTTGCGTCTCGCCCTCGGCCTCGGCGGCGGCAACCTTGAGCGCTTCGAGCAGGCGCACCTTGAGCTCGCCGGCGGCCTTTTCCGTGAAGGTCACGGCCACGATCGCTTCCAGGGTGGCGAGCCCACGGGCCACGGCGCCGACGATGCGCGCCACGAGCTCGGTGGTCTTGCCCGTGCCCGCCGCTGCCTCGACGACCAGCGTCGTCTCGAAGTCGTTGCGGATGCGCTGGCGCGCTTCCGCGTCGACGAGCGCTTCGATGGCCGGGCCGCTCACGGCTTGTTCCTCACGGCTTGTCCCTCAGCGTTTGCAGCCGGCTTACGAC
>JBCCRV010000322.1:0-8085 GCA_039201085.1 Myxococcota bacterium
GGCGAGGGCGTCGCGGGCGAAGAAGAGGGGAAGCACGGCGAGGCCCATGCCCGCCTCGACGAAGGCGCGAAGCTCGAAGATGTTTCCGATGTGGTGTGCCGCCGCGTTTGGCAGCGCTTCGCGCGCGCCGAAGACGGCGCGCCACCAGCGCCGCAGGAGGAAGCGTTCGTGGTCGAAGACGATGAAGGGGGCGTCCCGCAACTTCGCGGCGCTGCGTCTCGGGTCCGTACCCATCTGCTCGGGCGTGCCGACGAGCACGAAGCGCTGGCGGTAGAGGGGCGCCGAGTCCAGCGCCGTGGAGTCGACGGCGCCCACGGCCATCGCGAGGTCGAGGGCGCCTTCCTCCAGCAGCGCGGGCAGTGCGCCAAGGGTGCCGATGCGCGCCTCTAGACGCAGCGCCGGATGGTCCTGCAGAAGCGGCACGAGGCGCGGCCGAAGCCAGGCCGCGAAGAAGCCGGAAGCGGCGCCGATTCGAACGGGCCCGGCCAGCCCGACGTCGCGTTCGCGGTGCTGGCGCACGGCTTCCTGAAGCTCGTCGAAGGGCCGGCGGATTTGCTCGACGAAGGTCCGTCCGTCCGTCGTAAGCACGGAGCGGCGCCCGATGCGCTCAAAGAGCGGGGCGCCCAGGCGTGCGTCGAGCACCTTGAGCTGCTGACTCACGGCGGACGCGGTCACGCCCAGCGCCGCGGCGGCTGCGCTATGGGAACCGCCGTCCGCCACGGCGAGCAGCGTGCGAAGAAGGTTGATTTCATCAAGCATCGCTTATCTATATATCAAAGATAGATAAGCGGACGTGAGTGTTGGACGCCTCCAAGATGGTTTCTGTCGGCGAGGCCGGCGGAAAGGCAATCCCATGATCCCCAACAAGCCATCACACGTGCAATCCCGAATCGGCTACGGCGCCATGCGCCTCACGGGCCCGGGCAACTTTGGCCCGCCGGCGGACCGCGCAGCGGCCGTCGCGCTTGTTCGCCAAGCGGCCGAACTCGGCGTGGTCCACTTTGACACGGCGGACGCCTACGGCCCGGGTGACTCCGAGTCGATTTTGGCGGAGGCGCTCGCGCCCTTCGGCGACGCCGTCACCGTCGCCACCAAGGGCGGCGCGGTGAAGACGGCGCCCGGCAAGGTGCACTTCGATGGAAGCGCCGCGCATCTGCGCAACGCCCTCGAAGGCAGCCTTCGTCGCCTCGGCCGCGAGCGCATCGACCTCTACTACCTCCACCGACCGGACCCGAAGGTGCCCTTTCGCGAGTCCGTCCGCGCGCTTGCGGCGTTCCGCGACGAGGGCTTGATCGCGAACATCGGTCTTTCGAACGTCTCGGTGGCGCAGCTCGCCGAAGCGCAGTCGATCGCGCCCATCACCGCCGTGCAGAACCGCTACAGCGTGCTGCACCGGGAAAGCGAAGCGCTGGTGAACGCCACGGCGCAATCCGGCGTGCGCTTTGTGGCGTACGCGCCGCTCGCGGCGGCGCCCTTTGAGCGCCGCGCTGCCCTTGCGAGCGGCGGCCCGCTCGACGGGATCGCGCATGAGCTGGGCGTGAGCGGCGCCCAGCTCGCCCTCGCGTGGCTGCTTCACCGCGCGCCCCATCTGACGCCCATTCCCGCTACGACACGCCTTGCCCACCTGCGCGCGAACCTCGCCGCGGAGGACCTGCAGCTCGACGGCGCCCTTCAGCGCCGCATTGAAGCCGCGGTGCTTCCGTCCCTTGAGCGGAGGGTCCGCTAATGGCGCCGCTGACCTTTGCGCCCCACCTCGGTCTCACCGATCCGGCGGCGGGCATGTTCGTGGAACACGGCGGCAGCCTCGAGGGCCAGATTCGCTTTGCGCACGCCGCCGGCTTTCGCGCCCTGGAGGACAACTTCTACAAGGCGCGTTCGCCCGAAGACCAGCAGATCATCACCCGCACCCTTCGCGAACTCGACATGCGCATGGGCGTGTTTGTGGCGACCTTCTCGACGGCTTCGCCCATGCATGGCCGCTACGGGGCGGACCAGCCGAGCTTTGCGTCGTCGAAGTCCGCCCATATCGACGCGATCCTTCAGGAGCTCGAAGACTCGCTGACGCTCGCCCGTTCCGCCGGCGCCCAATGGCTCACGGTGCTTTCGGGCGGCGAGGACCCCACGCGCGATCGCGCCTATCAAACGGCGCAGATGGTCGAGACGCTGCGACTCGCCGCGCCGATGGCGGAGCGCGCGGGCGTGGGCCTGGCGATCGAACCGATCAACCGGCGCGATTGGCCCGGGACCTTCTTGCACACCGTCGCGCAGGGCTATCAGGTGGTGCGCGCCGTCGACCATCCGTCGATCAAGCTGCTCTTCGACGTCTACCACGTGCAGGTGGAAACGGGCCGCGTGCTCGAAAACCTCGACGCGACCTACGACGAAATCGCCTACGTGCAGTTTGCGGACAACCCAGGCCGGGGCGCGCCGGGCACCGGCGAGCTGCACGCCCCCGCGTTCTTCGGCGCCCTTCAAGCGCGCGACTATCGCGGCATCATCGGCATCGAACACGGCCACCGCTTTGACGGCCTTCGCGGCGAAGAAGATACGCTCGCGCGCTACGCCGCCCTTGAGCGTGCGCTCCGAGGGGAGGGGTCCGATGCCCGCCGATAAGCGCCGCATGGCGCTTGTGACCTGGGTGGCGATCTACCCGACGATCACGCTGCTCCTCGCGGCCTTCGGGCCGCAGCTCGAGGCGCTGCCGCTGCCCCTTCGCACGCTGCTGCTCACGGCCGTGTTGGTGCCCTTGATGGTCTTTGTCCTCGTGCCGCGCGTGAAGGCGGTGGCGGACCGCTTCTTTCGCGCGCCTTGAGCGCGGCGGATGCGTGCCGAAGGTCGAGGAGTAGTAGGCTGACGTCGTGCGGCGGTGGGTTCAGCGAGCGGTGTGGGTCATGTGCTTCCTTGGCCTTTGGCCAGTGGACGCGCGCGCCACGTTTTCCGTTGTAGCGGCGGACCGCTCCGCGGGGCTCGTGGGCGGCGCCGGGGCGAGCTGCTTGGGGAGCGGGTT
Source organism: Myxococcota bacterium (assembly GCA_039201085.1). GTDB lineage: Bacteria > Myxococcota_A > Polyangia > Polyangiales > Houyiibacteriaceae > JBCCRV01. The sequence goes on from JBCCRV010000322.1 coordinate 3,008, forward strand.
GAGCGTGTCGGTGATCTACGGCGCCGTTCCGAGGGCCGGCGTCGTTCACGTGCAGGCGGAGCTCGGCGGTCCGCTCCGGATGGCGGCGGCGCTGGACGGCCTTCGCGCGGGCCGGGCGCCAGAGCTCATCGTGTCGGAGCTCACCTCGCCGGACTTCGATCCAGGATTTGCTCGCCGGCAGTATTTGTTCGCGGACCTTCAGGGCCGAAGGGCCAGCTTTACGGGCTTGGAAACCGGGGCCTTTGCCGGCGATCGCACGGGACGAATCGACGACACGGAGTTTGCCGTCGGGGGCAACCTGCTGGCTGGCCCGGCGGTGATCGACGGGCTTGAAGCAGGCGTGCTCCTGGGCTGTGATTTGCCCGAGCGGCTGATCGAGGCGCTTGAGCGGGCCGCCGCTGCGGGCGGTGATCGGCGCTGCGCGCCGGCGGCGGCGGACGGCGCCTTTCTCCGGGTGGAGAGCGCGACGGAAGTGCTTCTCGACCTTCGCGTGGACAATCGCGTCGACGCGATCGAGGTCCTTCGTGCGGACTTCGACCGCTGGCGGGCGAACCACCCTTGCCCGACCACCGTTGCGCCGCCCGCAGGAACGCCGGCAGCTGGGGAGGGCTGCGCAGCAGCGTCGTTGGCGCCGACGGGCGCCTGGCTTCTCTTTGCGGCGCTGGTGCGGCGTCGGCGCACGACGCACACAGCCCTTCGTTGCCGGCGCGTGTAGGTCGACTGAGAGGCGTTCACTCCAACGTCGACCGATGCATCGCTTTTCGGTGGCAGAGAGCCGGTCATGAACATCGGCCATGAATAAGGTGCAGCATATGTCCACTGCGCCTACGAGCGCAGGTGTGCCCTTAGATGACGTCCCGTGACCGTCTTCGATCTCGCAAGGGCTGCGGGTGTGCCCTCGAACACAACTCGGCCACCCTGTGAGCCGCCGTTTGGACCGAGGTCGATGACCCGATCTGCACGTGCGACCAAGTCGAGGTGATGCTCGATCGCAACAACCGTGCGCCCCTCGTCGACGAGTCGATCGATCAGATTCCCAAGCGTCTCGACATCCGCGGGATGAAGCCCCGCCGAGGGCTCGTCGAGTACCAATACGGGTGCATTGGCCGCGATCGCCAACGCGAGCTTGAGGCGCTGCCGTTCTCCCCCCGAGAGCGTACTTAGGGGCTGACCCAACGAAATATACCCGAGGCCGATATCGACCAACGCCCGGAGCACGCCTAAGATCTGCGGCTCGTTGGACCAAAACTCCATGGCGCTTTCGACGGATGCATCGAGAACGTCCGCGATCGAGAGGCCCCCGACCAGGTGGCCGAGTACGTTCATGCGGAAACGCTTGCCACCGCAAACCTTGCAGGGAACGGGCGTTGGAGGAAGATGGGCGAGCTCGGCGTACGTCACACCCAATCCCTTGCAGGCTGGGCAAGCTCCGTCGGAGTTGTAGCTGAAGAGGCTGGCGCTTACCCCGTTGGTCTCCGCAAACACGCGACGTATGCGATCAAGTATCCCTGTGTAGGTAGCCGGGTTCGATCGTCGCGATCCCTTGATGGGCGCTTGGTCGATCACGACCCCTTCCTCCGGCACTTCGAGACAACCTAGGACTAGCGAGGTCTTTCCGGAGCCGGCCACTCCGGTAACGACGGTGAATACACCCATCGGTACGGAAACACTCACGTTCTTAAGGTTGTTGAGCTGCGCGCGTCGGATGGGTAGCGAGCCGGTCGGTTCTCGCGCAGCACGCTTCCCCTTCGGTTGCTTACGCAACTGCTCGCCAGTGATCGTTTTCGCGCGGCGGAGCTGTGCGGGGGTTCCCTCGAACACAACACTGCCTCCGTCAGCGCCCGCGCCCGGACCAAGCTCAACGATACGCTCGGAGGCCAGCATTACGCTCCGGTCGTGTTCGACGACCAAGACGGTGTTGCCCTTGTCTCGTAGACGATGGAGGAGCCGTACTACGCGAGCGCGATCATCCGGGTGAAGGCCGCGGGTTGGCTCGTCGAACACGTACGTAATATCCGTCAAGCTTGAGCTGAGATGACGAACGAGCTTGATCCTTGCAGCTTCTCCACCGGAGAGCGTCGGGACAGCTCTGCTTAGCGAGACGTAGCCCAGCCCAACCTCCTGCATGGACGTCAGCAGGTGCTGGAGCGCGTCGACCGCCGGAGCGGCGGCGGGCGCCTTGACTTTCTTGAGCCAAACGGACAGCTGCGACGGGTCCAGATCGGCGAGCTGGTCGATCGAACGGCGCGCAACTTTGCAGGCCCGTGCCCGTTCGTTCAATCTCGTTCCACCGCACGCCGGGCAGTCTCCAATGGTTGCAGCTGCTTCGACGGCTCGACGAATATGTGGTCGGAGCGAATCGAGACTCTTGCTAAGGTAGAGCCGCTCGATCTTGTTCAGGACACCTTCATACGCGAGGTTATAGCTGCCCGTATTGACTTTCCCGCCGGTGCCCCGGAGGAGCTGTTCCATCTCGTCCTTGCTGTAGTCCGCTAGAACCTTGCTCGAATCGAAGCGCCCCGAATCGGCGTACACCCTCCAGAACAACGAACCCACTTCAAATTTCGGAAAGCGAATCGCACCCCCATCCAGGGAGCGAGAAGTGTCGAGAACGGCATTCAAGTCCACGACCGACACTCTTCCCAACCCTCCACATTCCGGACAGGCCCCTTCCGGGTTGTTGAAGGACAGCGCGGAGGCAGACGGGACGGCTGGTCGTCCCACCTGAGCGAAGATTGCTCGGAGAAGGGTCCATGCTTCCGTGGCCGTTCCGACGGTGGACCGTGCGTTGCCGGTCATCGGTTCCTGACCAACGACGATCGCCGCCGTCAAGTGGTGGATGGAGACCGCGTCGGGCCGTGGCAACGAGGGAAGCATCGATTGCACGAACGCGGGGTAGGACTCGTTGAGGAGTCGTTGCGATTCGGCGGCCAGAGTGTCGAATACCAAAGACGATTTTCCAGACCCGGAGACGCCCACGAAGGCCGTCATCTTATGCTTCGGAATGTCAATATCGATGTCCTTTAGGTTGTTTTGGCGAGCACCTCTGACCTCAATGTTTCTCGCGCGTCGCTTCTTTGATGGCATTGTCGTGCAGTCCTTGCGTTGGCTAGCGCGTGGCATGAAGACGACGCGGGAAGCGTCGTTGTCGGTCGCGTCGGTCTCGCGAGCGCAGTCATGCTCACCGCGGCATCGCGTCGCCCAAGCGAATCGTCGATCTACGCCGTTATCGGGTCGAGCCGAGCGGTAGAGCCCCCTTCAGAAAACCTACTCATCGACGACTTGGGGGCGGGCAGCGGCCCGCATGATGCGGCTCCGCCACGACCGATGAGCTCCGTATGACGAGCGGCGTCGGCGCGACGTCGTTCTCGGACTTCTCCGTCGTGCTTGTCATCGGGTGGAGGTTTGGGCTGAGACAACTGCGCGGTCGTGCGCTCCTCCGCGAGATGGAGGAGCTGCCGTGCAGCAAGCACGCGATCAATGCTGACCCGTCAGTTCGAAGGGGTTTTGTCCTTGGGGTGGACGACCCACTTCGCGGCCCGTGGCGTCGCGGTGCGGCGGTTCGCAAAACGCCTTGAGCCCTTCTAGGTCTTTGACGTGCATCCGGCGTGTCCATCGCGACAGGCCGAAGAAGTGCCACACGGCATTGAAGGGGCGCGGAAAGCGATTTTCGAAGTGTAGATGAACGCGTGTCTGCTCGTTGGCCTGGGGCATGAGTTCAAAGGTCATGGTCGGTGAGTGCGGTGGCCCGGCGCCCTCCAGCGTCATTTCCACTTCCCTTCCTGGCTCCAGTCGAACAATGGCTTGGTGGCCAATGCGTTTGCCCTTCTTCGAGTAGAACACGGTACGGGCCCCGACTTCGCCGTCGGCCTTGGGCTCCGCGTGCGCCGTATCGACAGCGCATTTGGATCCGGTTTCTTGGGGCCACGCTGACCAGCGCATGAGGCGGCGCTGAAGCCGAATATCGTCGTAAACGTCCGCAGACGAGGCGTTGACCGTCACCGACTCGGTGTAGGCGATCTTGGTGGGTGCCAGCGCTGATAGAATGGCCACGAGGGTGACGAGAAGCGCTACTACAGCGATCGCAATCCATAGAATGTGCATTTGAGTTCCTTTGACGTTCTGACAATTTGTCTTACGTGTAAAGTATCTTGATTGACAAGATAAATGGGATCGCTTCGATGGCACGTCAAGGGTTCGTGACCCATGCTCTAACCCGATGGCCGATCGCGGACCAGAATCGACAGGTGTGGCGGGCGACCTGATTGCTTCGTGTCGGGCGCTCTATGCGGCGATCGACCGGCTCGACCATGTGGTTGCGAAGGCCGTTGGTCTTTCGCGAAACGACCTGAGGGCGCTGAACTTACTGGAGCACGGCCCGGTTCGCGCAGGTGAGGTCGCATCGTCCCTCGAGCTCACGACGGGTGCCGTATCTTCGTTGATCGACCGGTTGGAGAACCGCTCACTCGTCACCCGGGTGCGCGACCCGAGTGATCGGCGCGTGGTACTGATCGCGCCGACGAAGAAGCTTTTTCAAACCGTGGGACCCGTATACCGGCGGGTCGCGGAAGAGCTTCTGGAGATGGCAGAGCGGTACGGCGACCGGAAGACCAAGAGCGCCATTCGGGTCTTGGGGGACGTCGCGGTCGCGTACGACACTGCTACGGCGCGAGCGAACGACTGAGCGTCGTTGATCGACGGGCGGATCGGCGCTCCGAGCCGGATGAACGCGCTCTGGTCTAGCCCTCGATCCATCGAACCTCGCTCGATCGTGGGCTAGCGTTTCTCATTGGGAGCCCTTCACAAGGGCCTCTGGGCACTCGAACTAGGTTCGAGATGCCTTCACCCCAAACGTGACGGCTTCGCCGTGCCTAGCCCTGCTTAGCCCACGAGCAAGCAGACCTTCGAAAAAAGGTTGCCTGTTCCTGGTCTAGACGCAATGCCGATCGGTTAGCGGCTAAGCAATTGAAATAATTGGGGGTTTGCGAAGCGACTTTCGTCAGAGTCGAGAGGGGATCAGGATGGAGCGATCTCGATGGAGGTCGCTATGAACTGGCTCGCTGCTGCACTGGATGAAA
>JBCCRV010000323.1:0-8049 GCA_039201085.1 Myxococcota bacterium
ACCGAAGGGGCCCGACGGATTCTCCGCGGCGCGCGTTCGACCGAAGTCATAGAGGGGCCGAATGATGGCCCCAACCTTATCGTTCACGGCTTCGGCCCGAGCGATCGCTTGCTCCAGCAGCTCGGCAGGACTGGCGTCGCCCCCCCTCACCAATTCAGCGAGGCCAAGGGCATCGTAGGAAGAGTAGGTACCGGTCACGAGCGAACCCTAGCGCGTCTGTAAATGGCGCGTCGAAAAGAAGTGGGGGCGCGCAAATGTTCCCCTGTCAACGCTCGAAGCACACTGTGCGAGAGCGCTGCTCATCGCGATGGTCGATTTTGAGGAAATTGGCTACGACCGCTTGGCCGCGGACGTACGAGCCGTCTTTTCGTTTCTCAGGGTCTACGAATGAACTGAGGGAGGCTTCTACGGTGGTAGAGGCGACCGCCGATATGAGATGTGGTCTAGTATCTGAACGCCGTGCCGACGAAGAATCGTAGGAAGAATACCAAATCGCATGAACGGCCTCCCGCTGAGATCCGCTACGCGGACGAGCTGAAGCGCCTGACCGAATCGGATCGCAATCCGAGACCGCCGGGGTGGCACCTTTCACCGCGGGCCGTCCGGCGCTTCATCGTGGGCGATAAGGCCTTGTCAATCCGTCGAAAGTTCGTCGGCCACCCCTCCCTCGTGGACCGCGCCATGGTTTCGCTCGCCACAAAGCGCGGACTCATGCTCATCGGCGAACCGGGCACCGCAAAGTCGATGCTCTCCGAACTCTTCGCCGCAGCCATCAGCGGACGCTCCACGCTCACGATTCAGGGCAGTTCGGCCACGGGCGATGAGCAGATCAAGTACGGCTGGAACTACGCGCTGCTTCTCGCCGAAGGCCCTTCGGAGAAGGCACTCGTACCGGGGCCGCTCTACACGGCGATGAAGGAAGGCGCGATCGTGCGCTTTGAGGAGATCACGCGCTGTCCGCTCGAGATTCAGGATTCGCTCCTGTCGTCCCTTTCCGACCGCGTGCTCGCCGTGCCCGAACTCGCGGAAGGCGGCCATCTCTTTGCGCGCGAGGGCTTCAACGTAATCGCCACGGCCAACACGCGGGACCTTGGCGTCAACGAAATGAGCGCGGCCCTTAAGCGCCGCTTCAACTTCGAGTCCGTGCTCCCGATTCAATCGTACGACGTGGAACTCGAGCTGGTCCGCGCGCAAACGCAGGAGGCGCTGGAAGCCTCGGGCGTACCAACCTTGCCGAGCGACGAGATCTTCGAGCTGCTCGTAACGACCTTTCGTGAGCTTCGCGAAGGTCGAACGGCAAGCGGTCAGGCCATCGACCGGCTCTCCACGGCCATGTCGACGGCGGAAGCGGTGGCCGTCGGCCATGCCGTCGGCGTTCACGCCCATTTCATCTCCGCGCGGCCCGCCGAGCCCGCCGATTTGGTCGACTGCTTGGTGGGTGCCGCAACGAAGACCGATGCGGCCGATCGCGCGCTCCTCCGTCGCTACTTCGAGCAACGCATCGGCAGCCGGAGGGGCGCCCACTGGCGCGCGTACTACGAAGCTCGCCACCGCCTCCCCGAATAGGCGATGGCAGAAGTACGCATCGTCGGCGTTCGCCACCACAGCCCCGCGTGTGCGCGCGAGGTGCGTGAGGCATTAAACGCGATGTCGCCGGACCACGTCCTGATCGAGGGCCCGTCGGACATGAACGGGCGTCTCAACGAGTTCCTCCTGCCGCATCAGCTTCCCATCGCGGTCTACAGCTACCGGCTCGACGAGGCCCAGCTGAACGCCCGAGGAACGTGGACGCCGTTCTGCGCCTACTCGCCCGAGTGGATCGCCCTGACGGAGGCTCAGTCGGTCGGTGCCGACGCCTACTTCATCGATCTTCCCGCGTGGGACGACGCCTTCGCGAACGTGCTCAACCGCTTTGGCGAGGGCAGCACGCTCTCTTCGGCGGACATTCAAGCGCTCAGCGAGGAACACGGCTTCGACTGCAGCGACGGTCTTTGGGACCATCTCTTCGAAACGGAACCATCCGAACTCGGCCCCCGTCTTCGAACCTACTTCGAAGCCCTTCGGGGAACAGACGAAGGCGACGCAACGAATCGTGCGCGCGAAGCCTACATGGCGGAATGGATCGAGTGGGCCCGCACTCGCTCGACGCGAGGTGTGCTGGTCGTGTGCGGCGGCTACCACGCACCGGCCCTTCGCCGGCTCATTTCCGACGAACCGATCGCCGAGCCGTCTGCCGCGGACCCGTCTGCCGCGAGCCACGCCGATTCCGCGTCCGGCCCGCCGGCGCGAACGCCGGAAAGCAACGTTCGCGTCGGCTCCTTTCTCGTGCCCTTTTCCTTTCATCGCTTGGACAGCTTCGCGGGCTACGCGTCCGGCATGCCCTCGCCCGCGTGGTACCAGGCCCTTTGGGACGACCATGGGTCGGCCGCGGAGCAGATGATGGGCGCCGCCGTACGGCGGCTGCGCGAAATCGGGCAGGTCGCCTCCACGGCGGACCTAGCCGCGGCCCGGCTCATGACCGAAGGGCTCGCGCGCCTTCGAGGCCACGACACGCCCACTCGAACCGACACCCTCGACGGCCTCACCTCCGCGTTGCTCAAGGAACCGCTTGACCATCCTTTGCCCTGGTCCGAACGTGCACCGCTTCATTCCGGCACGCCTCCGCTCGTCGTGGAGCTCGTACGCGTTTTCGCCGGAGCGCGCTCCGGACGCCTCGCCGAAGGCACGCCCCTTCCGCCGCTCGTCGCCGACGTGCACGCGCAGCTTGCCGCCAGCGATCTTTCGATCGAAGGCGACACGACCAACGTCGTGCTCACCCGGGAGCGCATGGACGCGCGCCGTACCCTTTACCGCCTTCGCGTACTCGAGATACCCGGCGTGCTCCTCGTTCGACCGGAACGCCGATCGCGCGGAGAAAAGACGCCCGGCGAACACTGGCGCATCGAGCCAAACGACGAAGTCCTGCCGACGCTTATCGAGCGCGCCGTCTACGGCGCGACGCTTGTTCAGGCGGTACGGAGCCGGCTCGAAGAGCACCTTGCCCAGGCCCAAGGACTGGTGGCCCTTTCCAAGGTGCTGCAGTCGGCCCACGACTCGGGCCTTCCCCACTTCGTGCGCGGTCTAACGACCCGGGTCCTGGACGCGATCGAACACGAAGGCGACCTTGGAGCCGCCGGCGAAGCCCTCGACACGCTTCTCGCCTTGGAGCGGCAGGAACGAATCGCGGATTCGAGCGGCACCTACGCCCCTCTGCTGGAGGCTGCCCTTGAGCGCAGCTTGTGGCTCCTCGAAGGGCAAGCGGCTCTGAAGGGCTACCGAGCAACCACGCAGGACGTGCTGGCCGTTCGAGCGATTGCGCGCACCGCCGTCGATCTGGCGGACAAAGAGCCCGACGTCTGGCTCCGGGCCGCCGCCGTCTTCGCGCGAGCCGCTCGCCGCGCAGACGGTCCCCTTGGGCTGCGCGGCGCGTGCTTGGGCGCCATGTTTCGCCCGCGGCAGGCCAGCACCGAAGCCATCGATGCGCGGGTCCATGAAGCGGTCCAAGTCATCACCGGCATACGGGCTGTAACGCTCGGTGAGTTTCTCACGGGCCTCGCCGTGACCGCGCGAGAAGAGCTGCGCACCTCGCGGCTCCTCGATGCGGTGGATGGGCGCCTTGTCGCGATGCACGAAGACACGTTTCTCACGGCGCTGCCGGACCTTCGGCACGCGTTTTCGTTCTTTCCTCCCGCAGAGCGACTGGAACTCGCAGAGCGCCTCAAACACGGCCCGACGGGACCTGTCGGACTTCCCACCGTCGAACTGAGCCACGAGAATGGTGCGATCGAACGCCAGCTCTTCTCGCTCTTCGAGCGCTACGGACTCTTGAACGCCAAGGAGGGGGCGCCATGAGTGACGAAGAAGCGCTCCTCCGCTGGCGTCTCATCCTCGGTTCGGATGCGAACGAGGGTTTCGGCAAGGACGTGCTCAGCGCCGAGGACCTCGCGCGCGACGCCGCCCTTTCCTGGCTCTACGACCGGCCCGACGAGGACGACGACGTCCGCGACCTCATTCGAAACGGCGGCAGCGAACGAAGCCGCCTCACGGCCCCCCGATGGATCAACGAGGTTCATCGCCTCTTTCCGAAGGAAACCGTGGAGCGACTCGAGCAAGTCGCCGTGGAAGAGCGCGGCATTCACGAGATCGTCACGAGCAAGGAAGTGCTCGAACGAATCGAACCTTCCGAGACGCTGCTTCGCGCAGTCCTTCTCACGAAGCATCTGATGAGTCCGGAGGTTCGTCAGCTAGCGCGCTCGCTCGTACAGCGCGTCGTGGCCGAGCTCGTCGCCCAACTCGCCACGGAGGTCCGTCACGCGATCAGTGGCGCACGTTCGCGGCGCCCCTCCCATCGAAAGAGCGCGTCCACCTTCGATGCGCGGCGAACCGTCGCCAAGAATCTCGCCGGGTGGAGCGATGAGGAAAAGCGGCTCTACATTCGAACGCCCCACTTCTTCGAACGTCGGCGCAGACGCGGCATGCAGTGGCAGGTCATCATGCTCGTGGACCAAAGCGGAAGCATGGCCTCGTCGGTGATTCACTCGGCAGTGACGGCGAGCTGCCTTCATGGGCTCCCCTCGGTGAAGTCACACCTCATTGTCTTTGACACGGACGTCGTCGATCTTTCGTCGTCGGTCACGGACCCGGTCGAGCTGCTGCTCAAGGTTCAGCTCGGCGGCGGCACCAACATCGCTCGAGCCGTGCGCTACGCCGAAGGTCTGATCGAAAACCCACGGCGCACGATCCTTGCGGTCATCAGCGACTTCTTCGAAGGCGGAAATCCGGACGAACTCGTTCGCAGCGTCGAACGGCTCTGTGCCCAAGGCGTGAAGGTGCTGGGACTCGCCGCACTCAATCGAGAAGCCGTGCCCGTGTACGACCGGGCCCTCGGCAAGCGTCTTGCTTCAAAGGGCGCCTACGTAGGCGCCATGACGCCCCTCGAGCTGGTGGATTTTGTGGTGGACGCACTCGAATGAACGACGCCCGCGAAGATCTTGCGGCGCTGACCGATGCGCAGCTGGCCACCCTCGGGAACGTCGGACTTCTCAAGCGGGCGCGCCGCGAAGTCGACGCCGGTCGCGGCCCCACCCTTGAGCTCGAAGCGGACGGCACCCTGGTCGGCGTGTCCCAAGACGGCGCGACCACGCGAATCGGCCACGACATTCGCGCGGCGCTGGGGCACTGCACCTGCGGCGCCGCACGCGCCTGCCGCCATCGACTCGCCGTGGTGCTCGAATACCAGCGGCAAGTCGGACGCAAGGATCAAGACGCCTGGAATCCAGGCCACTTCACGGACGAGCAGCTCCTGGAGGTCCTCGGCGCGGCATGCATGAAGCGCGCGCATGAACTTCGGAACGAATCGGTGGTCGTTCGCGTCAGCTTTCGCGGAACGCCCTCGGCCGAACTCCTGAACGCCACCGTGACGTTCTGGGCGAAGGACGCCCTTCATCTCACGCGCTGCGACTGCGGTTCGCCGCCCTGTCCGCAGGTGGCCCTTGCGGTCTGGGCCTTTCGCGAAGCGGATGAAGACGGCGACGTAGTTCTGAGCGCGGCCGACGATTCTCCGCGGACGCAAGCCACAAACGTCGAGCCCGTGGTCCGCGAAATCCTGCGCACGGGCTTCAGCGCGCTCGAGGGCACGGACCTTTTTGCGCGCGCCCGGGTGGCCGCCAGTGACGCGGACCATCAGTGGATTGCGGACATCTTCGAGGACCTCGAACGGCAAAAGGAACGCTACGAGCGTCGAAGCACGCTCTTTCGACCCGAGTTCGCCGCCCAATGCGCCGCCGAACTGCTGGTGCGCGTTCGGGGCGCAAACACGCTGCCCGCCACCTCCGTTCTCGGCACGGGCATGAAGGGAAGCGGCGGCCGAACGGATCGAACCCGGCTCATCGGCTTGGGCGCCGCGACCGACGCGGACGGCGAACGAAGACTTGCCCAGGGCTACTTCGCCGAACCCATCTCGGGCACCGTCCTTGCTCTTCACCACGAGTGGAGCTTCGAGAAGGACGCGCCCGTCGGCGAGGGCGTGGGTTCGCTCTTCGCTTCGAGCCGGCGAAGCCTCAAAGACCTGGTGTCGGGGTACATCACCGTTCGTGGCGCCAAACGCCGCGCGAACGGCCGCCTCGACCTTTCGCGGGCGCGCGCCATTCAGCCCTCAAACGCGCCCGGTGAATTTTGGGGCGAACTGGAAGCACCGATTCGCGTGAGAAGTCTACGGGCCCATGAAGTCGAGCGGAGAAACGCCCTTCCAGCCATGCTGGGGCCGCGTCTACTCGGCTTCGACGTTCATGTGCTCGAGCTCGCGAACCTTCGCGACATCGGTCACTCGCCCGGCCGCCAAGAAATGGTCGCCGTGGTCGAAGACGCAGAAGGCACGCCCTGCACCTTGCGGGTTCCACACCGAACGGTGAGCCCGGGCGCGATTGACGCGACCTATCGTGCGCTGGAAGAAGGCACCCGACTGGTTTCCGGACGGCTCTTGCGCACAATGAACGGTTGGGAACTCCGCGTCCTCGGGCTCGTCGATCGCACCCAACAGCTCGTCATCCCGGACATCGCTGGGGAACGGCCGCTGAAGAAGGTGCGTAATCCGCCGCTCTTTCAGTCGCAGCAGAACACCTCGCCCTTCGGTGACCTCAAAACACTGGTCGAGCGCGCGATTCACCGTGGGTTTGGTTCGGTGCAGCACGAGCTTTCACCGCTGGCAAAACGCTTTGAGGATGCCGCTCTCCTGAAAACGGGTCGTCTGGTTCGTCAGGCATCTCAGGGCGTGGAACCGTTCCTCGACTTGCTCGTGGCGTCGGCCCTCGTCGGAGACGCCGCAGGACGCGTGGGGCAGACGGACTAGAAGCTCATCTCATCCCTGTGCGCAATCGATTCTCGGCCATGCGCAGTGATTGAGATGTGCCCAGGCTTGCGTATAAGGAGGGCATGCCGCGCTACGAGTTTCGCCAGGGTACGTCCTCGAAGTTTTGGGAAATCGCGCTCACGGGCACGTCGTACACGACGACCTACGGCCGCATCGGCACCTCTGGCCAAAGCAAAACGAAGGAGTTCGCGACGGACGATGAGAGTCGGCGGGCGTACGAAAAGGCGATCGCCTCCAAGGTGAAGAAGGGATACGTAGAAGCTGCTGGAGCGTCGGGGGCGAAACTTCCTTCAGCGCTTTCCGCTTCGACCACTTCGACCAACTCCAGCGCCACCGAGTCGACGGCCGTCGTCCCATCGACACGTGGAGATGGACCGGCCGACTCGGCGAGCACGTCAGATCCCCAGCGCGTGTCCGATGTCGCTGAGCCGGAAGAAGAGAGCGCGACCGATAAAACGGTAGGTGAAGAGCGCGACCCATCTCGCCTTGGTGTTCTCACCATCGAACCCAAAGACAGGCTCGTTCCGGCAGATGACGCCCAACCTCCGAATTTCTCGGCGGACCGCGCCGACATCCTCTACGCGCAAATCAACGACGCGACACGAGCACAGATCAAGCCGGCCATCGAACGTGGCGCGCATGTGCATGCGGAGACGACTGCGCTCGCCCAGCAGGTGACCTGGACGTACTACGCGGACTCAACACCCGGCCAGCTCGATATGCAAGTCGAGGCCGCAGCGTTCGCCGCTATGACGTCGGCTCCCTCCGAAAACCCTAACGAGTTGCCGTCGCTGTTCGTCCGATACTGGCTCGCCCACACGGGTGTCGACTTCGCTCTGAAAGCTTGGCTGAGCGCAATTGGCGACTTCGGTGCGGCAGCTTACAACTTCGGTCGTTCGGACATGGCGCCCCGAATCGTGCTTGTAACGGAACCAACGCGTCGAACGACCTCTCCCGCCGACGGCGCCGCTGCAGTCTTGCAACACGCGATCGATCGGCTCGATGAAGGTGAGCGCGCTCAAATCTACGAACAGGTCCAGGCCCACACGGCGTCAGCCACGCCTGAAGCGAGGGTTGCCTTCGGTCTGGTCTTCCGCGATTTTACCGCGCTGCGGGCGGAACTCACAAAGGCGCCGGACCAG
>JBCCRV010000324.1:0-8046 GCA_039201085.1 Myxococcota bacterium
AGATTCGAAGCTGCTTCGCCATGACCGAGCCGGGCCGCGCCGGGTCGAACCCGACGTGGCTTGAAACACGCGCCGACCGGGACGGTGATGAGTGGGTGTTAAACGGGCGCAAGTGGTTTACCACCGCGGCGGACGGTGCCGCCTTCGCGATCGTCATGGCGGTGACCGAACCCGAAGGGCCGCCGCACGCGCGCGCGTCGATGGTCATTGCGCCCACGGATGCGCCCGGCTTTAGGCACGTGCGTCGTGTGCCCATCATGGGCGACGAGGGCGCGGGCTGGATGAGTCACTCGGAAATTGCCTTTGAGGACTGTCGCGTGCCCGCATCGAACCTGCTTGGTCCACAGGGGCAGGGCTTTCGCATTGCCCAATCACGTCTCGGGCCTGGCCGCATCCATCACTGCATGCGCTGGCTGGGCCTGTGCGAACGGGCCTTCGATCTGATGTGCGAGCGCGCGGCCACGCGCGAGGTCGCGCCCGGCGAATACCTCGGTGACCGGCAGATGGTTCAACAGTGGATCGCCGAAAGTCGGGCGGAGATCGATGCGGCGCGGCTCTACGTGCAAAAGACCGCATGGCTCATCGACGCGAAGGGCGCGAACGCGGCGAAAGCGGAGATCTCGTGCATCAAGTTTTTCGTCGCTGGCGTTCTTGGCCGCGTCGTCGACCGGGCGATTCAGACGCACGGTGCCCTCGGCATTACGGAAGACACGCCCCTGTCGTTGATCTTTCGCCACGAGCGAGGCGCGCGCATCTACGACGGCCCGGACGAAGTGCATAAGGCCTCCGTCGCCAAACGCATTCTTCGCGGCTACGGCTTGGGCAAGAAGACGCGCTGAGGTTCCTTTCGCAAGCGACTTGCGCGTCGCGCGAAGGCGAAGCGCTGGCTGCCGCGTGGGGCACTTAATGCTCGCTTAATGCGGCCCGAATGGTTGCCACCCTTGTCCGCTTCGCCATACAACACTCCAGGGGGCTTCCCCGAGGAGAGAACAATGAAGCATGGCTTGAAACTGATGGTGGCCTTCGCGCTGGCGATGGGCTGTGGCGACGACGACGGCGGCACGACGCCGGACATGGCAACGGGCGCGGACATGGCAACGGGCACGGACATGGCAACGGGCACGGACATGGCCACCGGCGAAGACATGGCGGCAGGCGAAGACATGGCCGTTGCGGAAACGGGCGCCCCGGCATGTCCGGACCTCGGCCCTACGCAGGGCGCGGACAACCTCGTGATTTCCCAGTACGACCTGGCCACAGGCGAGATCGAGTTCTTCAACCCCACGGGTGCAGCCATCCCGCTTGACGGCCTGGTCCTTTGCTCGCGCCCCGTCTACGAAGTGATCAGCGGTTCGGGCGTGAGCGTTCCTGCCGGTGGCTACGCGGTCTTCACGGCGGACGGAGGATTCCGCGGTGCCGACGGCGACGGCGGCGAGCTCGCACTCTACGATTCGACGAGCTACAACAGCCGCGCCGCGATGATCGACTTTGTGTGCTGGGGCACCGGTCGCGCGAGCTCGCGCCAGAGCGTCGCGAACGAGGAGCTCGGTTCGGAGGTTCTCTGGGACGGCGATGACTGCGGCGGGTCCGTCAGCGGTGGTGCCGTACGGCGCAGCACCGGGAGCGCTGGAACAACGCCGGGTGACTACGACTTCAGCTCCGCCTTCGCGGCCACCGCCTGCGAATAGGCTTGGCTGAAAGGTGGAAGGAGCGGCCCTTTCGGGTCCGCTCCTTTTGCGTTTAAGGTTCGCCATGGAGTCCATCACGGCCGTTGTTTCGGCGCTTTTCTACGCGCTGGTTTTGGGTTCCGCGCTCTACTTCATGCACAAGATCGCGTGGTTCTTGCGCTACCGAACGCTGCAGGAGCGCCTCGTACAGCGCGCTCTGACCAAGCTTCGCGAGCAGGCGGACACCACGGTCGTGCGCTGGGATCGCGGCGCGGATGTGTCTTGGTCTGAGGCGTCCGCTTCGAGCAGTCGCAGTCAAGCGGACTACGTTCGCCGCGTGGAAAAACGGCTCGATGCTATGGAAGACGATTTGGGGGCGAGCCGTCAGAGCGTTCGTGAGGCGCTGGTGGCAGCGGTCACGCGCGCGCCGGCGGAATCGGAGGAGCCGAGTGCGCTACGCGTGCTTGAGCTGCCAACGGATCACCCGGCGGCCGTCGACGTGCGCTTCGATTTGGTTCCCGTTCAAGATCCGCGTTTGCCGCCTTCGGACTACCTCGCGCTCGATCTGCACTCCCGCTACGGCTTTGTGCGGCGGGCGCTGGCGTTTTTCTTGGGCGTGGCGGACGTGGTGTACAGCAGCCGGCATCTCGTACGCATGTCGCAAAACCCGCGGATTCCTACGGGGTTGCTTCTCCGGCGCGTGAGCTTGGTGCTGCTCATCCTGCTCGCACTTCTCGTCGACTTCGCTTTCGGGCTCCGTGCCCGTCTAATCGATTGGGCAGCGAGCGTGCTTCCGAACCGCCTGTCGGGGCGAAGCCAAGACGAGCTTGACGCCCTTGCAGCCGGCGTTGGCCTTGGCCTTTGGCTCCTTTCCTACGGTGCGCTCTACGTCGGTCTCTACGTCTACCTGCGGATCAAGAGCGGCCGGTACGTACGCGAGCTGGAGGAGGTGCGGCGCACCCTCAGCGATCGTGTCGCGGACATTCGCGACGCCCACCTCGACGGTCTGGCGGCGTGGGCCGGTCGGCATGGTGAATCGCTCGACGAGGCCGCAAAGCTCACCGAATCGCAGGCGAGCATGCTGATTCAGCGCGTTCGGCAGCGCCTTCGGCGCCGGGTCGCAAGCCCCGAACTGCTGGACTTGGCCGAAGAAGTCGCGGGCCTTTTCTTCGCCCAGCTCCCGGAAGCGTCGACGGGCCTGCAGGACTTCGCATCGACGCACCGGCATTCGCTTGGCCACGCCCTTTGGCCGCGCGAACGGGAGATGAGCTACCAGACGAGGATCGCGCAGTTTCGCTTTGCGTGGCGCGACATCGAGTTCGCCCTGCACGCGCTGCGCGGTGAGCTTCCCGACCCCGATCTCTCGGCCCAGCTGTGGCGAAGCCTGGTGCGCTACGCGCGCATGTTTCCGGAGGTGGTTCCGGACGATCTCTTCGCGCGCCTTCAGGAAGCGCATGGAGCGACCGTCGCCACGATTGTGTCCGATACGGATGCGGACCTGGCGGAGCTTGAGCACAAGCTTGGCAACCTCGGCGCGGCCCTCCAGCAGACGATGCACGCTGCTGTTCCGCTCGTACAGAGCCGTATCGAACTCACGGAACGGGCGATGAATGGAGCGGTGGCTGCATACATTGCTGAGGCGCGGCGCACCCGTGAGCGAGCGCGCCTCGAAGCGATGGCGTTCGAGATCTAAATCACCGATCACGATCCGAGTACATGGAGTCTATGCGGTCGGACCTAACACTTGAAGCGTGGGCGTGAGGGGTGAAGCGTGGGCGTGTGAACGCGGGCGGCCGCTATCGAACGCATCGCCCGTCACTCCTCACGCTTCACGCTCCACTCTCCCTCGGGACTGCGCTCAGGGGCTCCGCCGGCGCGGCCCTGAATCGCCGCCGCTAGCCCGCCTTCGTCACCAGATGGCGCGCCCACGCACAAGCCCTCGAAATCGTTGAGACATTTCTTTCCGCTCAAATACGGACTGTATTTTTCGCTCCAAGAAATACCTCAACGATTCCGAAATCTTGCACGATCATCACACCCCTCGGTGACTCATACGGGCTAGCTCGCCGGACCAGCGGATGTCCGCTCTTCCTTCAAACCCTGCCAGTCAGCCCCGCTTGAGCGCGGTGAGCCAGGGTGGATCCGGACCGCTGGCGCCCAATCGTCGTCGGTCATGTAGACCGCTGGAAGAGCTCTGCCAGCGGACTGTATGACTACTCGCGGCCGCGGGCGATCAAGCGGGCCAGGTGCCGGTCGCCCACCCAGGCTTCGCGGTAGTAGAGTACGTCCAGGCCGCGGGCGTCCTGCAGCAGCTCGTTCGGAGGCGTGAGCCAACGGCGGCTGGGCTTTTCTTGCCGTTCGAGATTCTTGGTGGTGGCGAGTTCGACGACGACGACGCCGCCGGGCGCGATCTGTGCACAGATGACGGGAAAGAGCGCGCGCTGGCGGTAGTGAAAGCACGCCACAACGTCAAAGGGCCCTTCGGGAAAGGGCTCCCGTTCGAGGTCTGTCACACGCGTGGTGATGGTCACGCCCTCGTCCGCGGCGGCTTCGCGCGCCAGGGCGAGGCCGACGGGCGAAATGTCGATGGCGGTCACCTTCATGCCGCGCCGGGCGAGCCACACGGACACCCGGCCCGCACCGGCGGCCACGTCCAGCGCATGGCCCGCCGTGGGCACATCGTCGCCGAACTCGCCCAGCCAGGCGGGGTCGCCGATGCCGTAGTCCCCGGCGCGGTAGCGGGCATCCCATTTTGTGCGGTCCGAATCAGCCATGCACGAAGGCTGACGCGATTCGCAGAAAATCCAAGGCCATTCTTCACGAAGGGTTGCTCGCTGCGCAGCCCGTGGGGCCGTCCGCGCCGACCTGATGTCGCGAGGTTCGTTCGTACGGCGCACCGTTTACGGATTCTCCGACGCGCTGCGGAGCCAGCAGTGCTCAGTGACGTTCGTAAGAGCCCAGCGTCGGCGCGGCGGAGTCCGTTCAGCGAGGAATCGGGTGGGGGCTGTAGCCGATTCGGACGTCGCCTTCGCCGATTTGAATGTCGCTGAAGTCCATGGACTCAAACACCCGTTCGACGCACGCGACGGCGCGGTCGCTGACGGGGCACCATCGCCGAAAGCGCACGTTGCTCACTCGACCGCCGGCGCCGATATGAAAGTGCACGTCTTGGCCCTCCGGCATCGCCTCGCGGCCGTAGCAGCGAACGATTTCGCGGCCGTGCTCCGCCACCCGTGCGCGCATCTCCTGAGTTGTGCGAATGACCTGACGCTGCTGACCGCTGTTGCATCGAATGCTGGTGCGTGTACCCGGGACGTAGAGTGCCGAATCGAGCGTGCTCGTGCCGCAGGGGCGGAGCACGAGCCGCGCGTTGGGGCCGCGCGCCGCGCGCATTGGGGACGCCGTGTCCGTTGGGGACGCCGTGTCCGTTGGGGACGCCGTGTCGCTCGGTGAAGACGCGCGCATTGGGGACGCCGTGTCCGTTGGGGACGCCGTGTCGCTCGGTGACGCCGCGCGCACTGGGGACGCCGCGCGCATTGGGGACGCCGCGTCCATCGATATCCCTTCACGGCCGTTCCCGCTTTCGCTGGTCGGCGCGTTCGGTTGGTCCTCGCCCGTCAACGCGCTCGATGCTGGCGCGGCCGACGCGGGTTCGCGCACCGCCGCTTCGGTACGCCGGCCGCGATCGGGCACGGCCCGTTCGTTTGCGGCTTCGTCCGTCGCACGGCCTTGCGTGCCTTCGCCGCGCGTGTCCGGACCGGCTGCCGATGCCGGCCGAGTTTCCTGCGTCTGCGCCTGGTCCGGTTCCGCGTTCAGCGTTGCGTCGCTCGCGCTCTGGCTGCGAACGAACACCGCCATCACTCCGAGTGCCACCACGACGAACGCAGCGCCGAGGGCGCGCGCACCCACGGTCGATCGCTTCGCGCTAGCAATAGGGGTGGCCACGGCGCTCGCTTCGACGCCGGGGTCGGACGCCTGCGTGGCCGCAAGTGCGACATCCGCACCCCTCGGCTGTGACGGCATCGTTGCCCCCAAGCTGTCCACCAGCCCGTCCTGCGAGGGAAGGGTTTCGGCGAGGGCCTTCGGCGCCGAGCTAGCCCCGCTGGTCTCTCGGGTCGCCACGAATTCAAGCTCCGCAAGGGCGTCCGCCATCGCGCGCGCGGATGGATAGCGCGCCGATGGGTCCTTGTGCATCGCCCGACGAACGACCGCTACGAGGGCCGGGTCCAGCTCGATGAGTTCTTCGATGGCGGTCGGCTCTTCGCCAACGATTGAGAAGAGCAGCTGGTGGTAGTTTTCGCCGCTGTGGGGAAGCCGGCCGCTCAGTCCCTCGTAGAGAATGACCCCCGCTGCGTAGATGTCACTTGCTTCGCTCGCGCGCTGCCCTTTCGCTTGTTCCGGCGCCATGTAGGCCGGAGTGCCAAGCACTTGACCGGTCGCGGTCATCCGTGCCTCGCCGGGCTCTTCGATCCGTGCGATTCCAAAGTCCAAGAGCCGCGCTAGGTCGAGCGCTCCGGCGGCCTCGGTGATGAAGACGTTGTCCGGTTTGAGATCGCGGTGGACCACACCTGCCTGGTGTGCGATTTCGAGGGCATCGAGCACCTGAAGGAGAATGTGCACGCAGCGTTTCGCGGGCAGCCGTCCTTCACGGGCGAGTAGAGCGTTCATCGGTAGACCGGTGAGAAGGTCCATCACGAGGAAGGGCCGGCCGCCGTCGACGCCGAAATCCGTGACCGGCACGATGTTCGCGTGGTTGAAGGACGCCGCCACCTGCGCCTCACGCTTGAAGCGCGCG
The DNA here is from genome assembly GCA_039201085.1 of Myxococcota bacterium. Lineage (GTDB taxonomy): Bacteria > Myxococcota_A > Polyangia > Polyangiales > Houyiibacteriaceae > JBCCRV01. Next base: position 6,463 of record JBCCRV010000324.1, read on the forward strand.
GCGAGCTCGACGCTCGCCGCGATCTCGGAACGCATCACCTTAAGGGCGACGCGTCGCCCCAGACCTTCTTGCTCGGCGACCCAAACGCTCCCCATACCGCCTTCGCCCAGGGGCTCGAGCAGGCGGTAGCGCCCGAGGCGCTCGCCGGGTTGAAGGGCGTCCACGGGCAGACGCTAGCGCACTCGAACCCGCGACCAAAGGGGCGTATTCGAGTGCGAGCGTGATCAGCGCATTAGGTTGCCGATTGTGCCGTTGATCTCGCCGAGGTTCTGGCCGATGCCGATCGACTCGAAAGCGGAGTTGATGATCTGAGCCGTATGGGCACCGCGCACCGTGATCTCCTCGCCGAGCCGGAGCGCATCGGGGCGGCCACCGATGAGGCAGGACATACCGCTCGGGCCGAAGCCGTGACTTGAGACGCTCTCGAAGAGCATGACGGCGACCGTGCTGTTCAGGAGCGGCTCGCCCGTGGCGGCGTCTGTCGTCTCTTTGAGATTCTTCATCAGCTGCGAGTACATCTTCACGTGCCAAGCGGAGTACTCGGCCTGATGTTGTTCGGAAGTGCGACCGTCGGACGGAGCGTTGTGGGTGAGGTAGTGCATGTCTTCGGACACGCCCGTGATGTGGTTGAGGCGAAGGTGCGACTGCCACCAGCTGAGTTGCCACGCCACGCTTCGCGTCAAGTCGCAGGCGAACGCGAGCGCGATCATGTCCGCGAAGATCGCGCCTCGAAGCGTTTCGTTCGACCAGGTCGATCCCTGCGTTGGGTCGGAGGGTGAGGGAGGGGCGACGCACGCGCCCGAAACACCGGAACCGGTGAGTGCGCTTCGACTCGCGCCGATGCCGCTTCCCGTCGGGTCTGCGATCAGCGCCGCCATTTTCATTTCGAGATCGCGAATCGCTTGAAAGTGCTCCTCGAGTCGGATCCAGTCCGTTCGGCTGACGATGGTGCGAAGGCTCTCGGCTCGCTGGGCGGCCACGTCGAGCACGCTTCGGTTCTGCTGAAGAAGGCGGTTGGCCATCGCGCCGCTGCCCATACCAGCGCCGGAGCCGCTTCCCCCTCCGGAACCGCTTCCGCCCGATCCGCTGCCGCCAGAGCCGCCCGAACCACTGCCACCAGAGCCGCTTCCGCCTCCGGAACCGCTTCCGCCTCCCGAGCCGCTTCCCCCTCCGGAGCCGCCGCCCGTGCTTCCCCCGGTGGGTGCGCCCGGGCCCGTGAAGAGCTGTTCCCAAGCCGCGAGCGGCGACTCGGTGTGCGAAAGGGCGCCGCGGCCGTCGTGCGACATGTTTGCGCCCTTGCCGCGGCCTTCGTAACCGTTGCGCGCACCGGTCGGGCGCGTTTGCGTGCTCAGGCGCAGCGAAGCATGCGGCGTAAGGCCGGCGAAGGCTTGCGCCACGACCTGGTCGCTGCTGATCGCCTGAATTGCGCCGCCGGTGGTCGGCGTGGATACACCGGCCATCATTGGGCTGATCACCGACTTGTGAAACGCGCCGCTTCGCGAAGCGGGCCCGCTCGTGCCCAGGCTGATGCCCTTGATGACGCTAACGTCGCCGTCGACTCCGTCCGCTCGAAGCGGATCGAAC
>JBCCRV010000325.1:0-8046 GCA_039201085.1 Myxococcota bacterium
CCCGGCTCGGTGAGGTGCCACCGGAGCAAACCAACTTCGGCATCGCCTACGCCGAAACGGTATTCCTCTTCGGCGGCCGACGCTCGGGCGAGGTCGATGATGACATCCTTCGCTTTAACCGGGCGGACGGCTCCTGGACCCGCCGCGAGGATCTTCTATCTATGCCGCTCGCCTTCATTCAGCCGGTGCCGCTACCGGACGGCCGCTTCGTGCTCCTTGGCGGCCAAACGACCCTCGATTTTCTGGTCGGCAATACGGCGGTTTTCACGCCGGAATGAGCGCGCCAATGGGGCGCACGGAAGGCAGGCCAGCCGTGTCCTTCTTTGTCCCGTCCGCTGCCCGTGCACCAGACCTTGCCTGTCCCACCGATTCGCCCGTGAAGATTTTCATCTGCGCGTTGGAAATCTTCCATCGCCGCGACGACGTGAGACCGGACGCCTTCCAGCAGCCTGAGGATTCAGGCGCCTGGGGTCAGGGTGAGGTCCAGACTGCGAACTTGCATGCACATACATCACGCTCTTTTTGGATGGACGGCCTTAGCAGTGGCGGGCTGCTTTGGGTCCGCGACGCCGAGCGGTGCGGACGCCCCGGACGCGACCACGATGGATGCGGCCATGCGGCCGCCCGACTCCTCGCGGATCCCGGACGTTTTCGACGCACGCGTCGAGCGAAACGACACGCCCGAAGGCTGTCCCACTCATATGCGGATTCGACTGAACGGCGATGGCTCGCTGTCTTCGATCGGACACACGGGCCTCGGCCACGCCCTGCGATTCAACCGTGACGCCGAGTTCAGCGTGGCGCTGAACTGCGATCTGGCGTGCGACCGGTGCGCCTTCACCGGGCCCGTCCGCAACCAAGGCGTGAGCGACACCCCGAACGTCGACGCGGATGAGGGTATCGACAACCAGCGCTGCCTCAACGACACGCGCGTGGCGTGCCGAAGCGATGCGGAATGCGAGGACATCGCGGCGAACGACGCGTTTAATCGAAACCCGCCTCGCTGCCGCTTTCTCTACGGCGCGCCCCTCGCCGTAGATACGGGAGGAACGGCGGCCTGCTCGCTTCTCTATTTCGTTCCCCAACGAGAACGGGACGAGAGTCCCGTTGAAGGCACCGTCGACCTGCGAACGGGGGTGACCAATTTTTCACGCATGCACTTTCGCTCCACTAGCAATCTTGTGGTGGTGGTGGACGACGACGGTGTCGTATCGGCGGCTGCCGGCGGCCTCTGCAGCGAGTGCGTCGGCGACCCCCAGCCGAACGATGGGCGCGCCGAGGGCACCTGCCAGGTGAGCGAACGGGGAGACAGCGCGGGCGAACGCAGCCCCGCCCTCGGGATGCCGTGCGACACGAACGGCTTTGGCACGAAGTTCGAAGGTGCGTACAGCTTCGGCTGCCCCGCGACGCGCAGCGCCGACTCGGTGGACCTGGACATCGAAAACCTCACAACCGCCGGTCGCCGGTGGGACCCCGATACGCTCCTACCGATGTGCACGGCCGACGACGCGTCGGACGAACGCTGCTGGTGCGGCGTGTGCTCCGAAGACCCGTCCAGACCCTGCGAGGACGACGGCGATTGCGAAGGCACGTGCGGATCGTTCGACCCGAACCAGGTTCCGACGGTCAACAACAACTGCCGCACGCCCTGTGCATGGGATCCGGACCTCAGTCGCGGCACCTGCGAAGCGCGGAGCCTGCGGGGCGTGCCCTTGGACGACGCAACGGTAGTGCTCAGCGACTGCTTTCCCTCCCCCTCTCAGGGGGAGATGATCGTACCCGGTTTTTCCGAGCGTAGCGAAGACACCCCGACCAGCGAACCGTTCATGGTGCAGGTCGCAACGCTCGCGTGCTCCGGACCGACGGGATCGCCCAGCACCAACATGACGTTTGGTCTACCGGGACCGACCCTCCACGTGCAGCGCCTGCAGATCCAGCCCGAGTGGCGCTGAACTCGCCGAGGGGGCGAACCACCTCACCGAACAAAAACGCAGCGTCGGCGGAATATGCCTCGCCGTGCGCTGTCTTGTCGCCGTTGCGGGCAAGATCGCACGGCTTGATGCCCTCGCCCTTGCCACCGTCTTCCCACGTTGTTAGGGCCAAGAGCATGACCAGCCGCCGCGACTTTCTTCACCACACCGCCGCGGGCACCGCGGCCCTCTCCATGCCCGCGTTTCTTCAGGCCTGCGGGGGCGCCGCCCAGCGCGCCACCACGCCCCAGGCGGCTCCAGCCAATCCGTTCGCCGAATGGTTCGGCGTGTCGCGCGAAGACCTTCGTGCAGCCCTTTCCGCGTTGACCGCAAATGGCGCAGACCACGCCGACCTCTATTTCCAGCACAGCCGAAGCACGTCGATTCAATACCAGGACGGAATCATCAGCCGGGCGAGCACGACGATCGATCAGGGGGTCGGTCTGCGCTGCGTGGTCGGCGACCAAACCGGGTACGCCTTTACCGAAGAGATCACGCGCGAAGCGATGGTCGCTGCCGCCGGCACGGCCGCATCGATCGCGCGCGGCAGCGCGGCCGCAGCGCCACGAGAGATTCGTCACCGCGACCTTCCCCATAACTTCTACGCGACACAGGTCTCGTGGCGCGACGTCGGCATCGATCGCCGCTTGCCGCTCCTCCGCCGTGCCGCCGAGATGGCGCGCAGCCGGGACTCCGCCATCACCAAGGTCGAGCTCTATTGGACCGACTCGGACAAGCGCGTGATGATGGCCGATATGCGCGGCAACGTGCTGCTCGACTCGCAGCCGATGGCGCGTCTCTACGTCACCGTCACGGCCGAACGCAACGGACAGCGCCAGAGCAACAGCGCGAACATCGCCGGACGTCGCGGCATTGAGTTCTTTACGGAAGAACAGCTGGAGACGGTCACGCGACAGGCCGTCGAACGCACGATGATCCTCTTCGACGCCGGGCGACCGCCCGCCGGCGAAATGCCCGTCGTGCTCGCTTCGGGCCCCAGCGGCATTCTCCTTCACGAAGCCATCGGCCACGGCATGGAAGCCGACTTCAACCGCAAGGGCGTTAGCATCTATTCCGACATGATCGGTCAGCAGGTCGCGGAAGACTTCGTGACCATCGTGGACGACGGAACGATCGAACATGAGCGCGGCAGCATCAACGTCGACGACGAAGGCCAGCCGAGCAGTCGAACGACGCTCGTCGAGAACGGCCGCCTCGTTAGCTACATGCACGATCTCATCAGCGCGCGTCATTACGGCGTCGAGCCCACCGGAAGCGGACGTCGCCAGTCGTTCCGCCATGTGGTGATGCCGCGTATGCGCTGCACCTTCATGGAAGATGGCCCGCACGCCCGCGAAGAGATCATTCGCTCCGTGGAAAACGGCATCCTGGCGGAGACCTTCACGAACGGCCAAGTGCAGATAGGCGCCGGCGACTACACCTTCTACATCAAGAACGGGTACCTGATTGAAAACGGGGCGCTGACGCGACCGATCAAGGACATCAACATCATCGGTAACGGTCCGGAAACGCTTCGTCGCATCACGATGGCCGCCAGCGACGGTCATCTCGATACGGGCGGCTGGACCTGCGGTAAGGACGGTCAATCGGTCCCCGTATCCCAAGGCATTCCCACCGTGCTGGTGTCGCGTTTGACGGTCGGAGGCGAGAACCGTGGCTGATCCGGCTGAGCTCCTCGCGCGGGCGCGCGACGCCGTTCAAATGGCCAAAGAAGCGGGCGCGCAGGAAGCGTGGGCCAGCACCTCCCGCCGCCGCGAGGTCGAGGTAAAATACCGCGACGACCACATCGAAACGGTCCAGGAAAGCACCCGACGCGGCCTGTCGATTCGCCTCTGGGTCGACGGGCGCTATTCCACGCATGCGACCACAGACCTGCACCCCGATTCGCTTGCGACCTTCATTCCCGAAGCCGTCGCCCTGACGCGCGCGCTCGAGCAGGATCCCTTTCGCACCATCACGCCGCCCGCGCTCTTCGCGAACCAGCCAACGGACCGCCTGGATATCGAGGACGAAAGCGTTCGACGCATCCGGCCGCAGCAGCGGGTTCAATGGTGCGAGCAGATCGTTGGCGCCGCCCGTCAGCACGAACGAATCATCAGCAGCACGACGGGCGTGAGCACGAACGAAGGGGAGTCGGCCTCCGTCAGCAGCAATGGTTTCGAGGGTACGCGCGTTTCGACCTCTGCGTGGTGCGGCGGCGAAGTGACGCTGCGTGACCAAGGCGAACGTCGACCGGAAGGCTGGTATTGGGCCGGCGGCGCTCACCTGAGCGCCGTGCCTGCGCGGCGAGAAATCGGCGCGCTCGCCCTCGCCGACGCATCCCGGCAGCTCGGTTCCGTCCCCGGACCGACGCGACGCACGAAGATGGTCGTCGAGCCCCGTTCGAGCGGCCGCCTGCTGAGTCAGCTGCTCCGCGCCGCGAACGCGCGCAGCTTTAGCCAGGGGCGCTCATTCTTTATGGAGAAGATCGGCGAACGGATCGTGAGCGACAAGCTCACGCTCATCGACGATCCGCTCATGGCCCGTGGTCTCGCGTCGCGCCACTTCGACGGCGACGGAATCAGTGCCCGGCAAATGCCGATCATCGAAGCCGGCGTCCTGCGCAACATCTACGTCGATGTCTACTACGGGCGAAAGATCGAGATGGCGCCAACCACCGGCTCGCGAAGTAATCTGCGGCTGGCGCTTGGTGAAAAGAACCTCAGCGAGCTTGTCGAGGAGGCCGGTTCGGGCGTTCTCGTCACGGCTTGGATGGGCGGCAACGTCGATATCACGACGGGCGACTTCTCCTTCGGACTTCGCGGCCATCTTATCGAAGGCGGCGAGGTCGGCGCTCCCGTCAGCGAGATGAACGTGACGGGCAATATGCTCACGCTTTTCAACCAGCTGAGCGCCGTGGGCAACGATCCATGGCCCTACTCTTCGATTCGCTCGCCCACGCTGGTCTTTGACGACGTTCAGTTCTCCGGCGCCGACGCCCCCTGACGATCCGTGGCAACGACGCGTGCGAACTCTGATCTTCGTCCGCTTGTAGACACGCGCGGCGCAACATAGGCGCCGACCGCGTGCATTTGCCGCGTAGCGGCGCCCGTCGCCTACGCCATGATCTCCGTAAACGGTTCGGCCGCGACCCGCGAACCGCCGCTGCTGTTTTCTTGGCCGATCGATGGCACGTCTACGCCGACGGCGCGCACGGCCGTAAGGAGGCAACGCGGCGAGTCACGGTTCGACCGATCAAGCCGGTGGTGAACGGCGCCTCGCATACCGCACCCACCCACGTAGATGTAGGGATGGTCCGTGTAGTTGTGGGCGCCGGCCACGGCGAGCTCGCTTGTGCCAAGGATGAGCGTGCGGTCCAAAAGGTTGCCGCCCGCTTCCGGCATGCTCTGCAGCTGCGTCGCCAGATAGGCGAAGTTCTTCATGATGAAGCGCGTAATGTCCGCCATTCCCTGGCTGCGCTGATTCTGATGGTTGTACTCGTGGTGTTCTTCATCGATCCCCACTTCCGGATAGAACGCCTGCGATTGCGTGCCGCTGAACTCGAAGGAGAACACGCGCGTAAGGTCGCAGGCCATCGCGTGGGCCAGGATCTGGCTCATGAGTTCGGACTTCGGTTCCTTCTGCTCGCGCTCGCTCCCGTCACCAAAGTCCGTGCGAACCGGTCGGCCAAGGCTGTCGCAGCTGCGTCCGTTCTCCACGTCCATGATGCGTCGCTCGAGGGCGCGCAGTCCCTCAAAGTGCTGCACAAGGCGAATCCTATCCGCCGCGCCGAGCCGTCCCTGAAGGGCGCGAACGTCTTCGCTCACGGCGTCGAGCATGCTTCGCTCGAAGGTGTTGGCCACCTCGAGCAAGGAGGTGTCTTCGGCTGGGACGGACGACCCACTGAAGATGCGATCGAAGAGCGCCTGGGGCGAAGGTTCGTGCCGGTTGTAGGCTGAGCCGCCACGGTTCCAACTCGAGTTGCTTCGGTACGGCCCCTTCCGGCAAATGCCCACGGCGAGCAGATCGTAGGGCGCAGCGCCACGCCAGTGCTCGGCCACCAGCGCGTCCACCGAGGGCTCGGGATGGTTGTGCGAACGGTAGCGGCCAACGCCCTGCACGTTCGTGCTCATATCGTGACTCGCCGAGAGCGCGATGCCGCGCGATGGGATATGGCCCGGCGACGAGCCACCATGGTTCGTTCCGGTGATCAGCGAGACGTAGTCGCGAACGGGGGCAAAGGGTTCGAGCGAATAGGGAAGCTCCCATCCGGTCCCCGTGGTGCCTGGAACCCAGCTGGCGTGTTGAATGCCGCCGCCCCAGTAGAACACGCCGAAGCGTCGGGGAAGTGCGCCTCTGTCGGCGAGAGCGGTGCCGCTTTCGTTGAGCATGATGTCGAGCATCGGCAGACCGAGCGACACGCCTACGGCGCCGCTGAGGGTCCCCCGTAGAAAGGACCGGCGTCCCAAACGCTGGGGCTGGACGCTTCGTCGAATCTTCAGCTGGCTCATCGGTCTTCCTCCGGGTCGGCAAAACGAAACCCGTCGCTCGTGACGATGGCGATCAGAAGCTGCCGAAAACTGTGCGCCGAGTCGCGAAAGGTCTCCGTCGCGTCCAAGATCGGACGCGTTTCACTCGGCTGGGCCGGGTGGGCGGCGACGAAGTTGTAGAGGCGCCGCGAAATGCAGGCGGACGAAGCGGGGTCTTCGCGAAGGTCCGCCGCGAGCTCGCCGACGTTGGCGTACGGTTCGGAGCCGAGTGCGCCCACTTGATCTTCGCCTTGGCGAAAGCGCCCCACGGAGTTGAAGTCGTCGAAGACCATGCCGAGCGGATCGATGGTCTGATGGCACCCGCCGCACTGCGGTCGCTCGAGGCGCTCCATGATGAACCCGCGTTCGTCGCCCGGTTCGATTGCCGCGAGCTCTTCGGTGCCTTCTTCAAGGGCATCGGAAGGCGGCGCGGCGAGATTTTCGCAGAGAAGACGCTCCAGAACGAAGACGCCGCGCTCCGTGGGCGTGCTGCGGTTCGATGCGGAGTTGGCCGCGATAACGGCGCCCGAAGTCAGCAAGCCGTAGCGGTGTTCGTCCAGGTCGACGCGCTCAAAGGTCTCGCCATCGCTTCCAGCGAGTCCGTAGAACTCCGCGAGCCGGCCGTTGGCGAAGGTTTGGCGCCCGTCGAAGATATCCAGGAGGTCGCCGTCTTGTTCCCATGTCAGCGCGCGAATCACGAGCCGCATTTCCTCGCGAAAGTCCTCGAGTCGCTCGGCGGACCACTCGGGGTAACGGGACACAACCTTGTCCGTCTCCTCCAGGTCGTCGATATGCCAGCTCTCCATGAAGAAGCGCGCCGCAAAGTCGCGCGCGTACTCGTGGTCAAGAAGACGCCGAGTTTGGCCCGCAAGCCCTTGAGGCGTGTCGAGTTCGCCGCTTTGCGCCGCTTCGAGAAGCGCGGCGTCGGGGGCGCGATCCCAAATCAGGAGCGACAAGCGGGTGGCCATCGCCTCACCCGTATAGCGTTCGATGCCGCGGTCCTCGTCCCTCTCGGTGAATGGCGGTGCGTAGAGAAAGTTTGGCGACTGAAGCAGACCGGCGATCATATAGCGAAGGCCCGTGTTTAGGAGCTCGCGCTCGGAGCCGGCGGCGCCCACGATTCGCGCGTAGCGCTGCACCTCCTCAGCGCTCAGCTCACGGCGAAAAAGCGTGCTGCCAAAGGCCCGCACGACGGCGTCGATGCAGGGATCGTCCACCGACGCTGGCGCGCACTCCGCCAGCACGGCGTATTGGTCACGACGCTCCAAGATCTGCCCCGCAAGACTCATCGCCGCGTCCCGGTATTGTTCAACGCCGCGACTGGACGTCGTGACCTGCGCCGCGCCGTGCGTGCTGAACTCGGCCGTGCCCTCATCCGCCTCGAGCGCCGTGTCGAAGTCGAGCTCGCCAAAGGCGTCCGTGAGAATCCGCCGGTACTGCGCCTGCGTCAGCCGGCTCATTCCGGTGCGCACGGGCGCAAAGTCGGGAACGACTTCCGGGTCCTCGACGCAAAAGGTCTCGCAGTCAAAGGGCCCGTCCAGACCGTC
>JBCCRV010000326.1:0-8042 GCA_039201085.1 Myxococcota bacterium
AACGAAACGGCTCAACGGATCACGCGCAGCACACAACCCTCCCCTATCCGAGGCGCCTCTCCATCCAGCAGAGCGACGCCGTTTGGGACCTGCGCGCGCACAGGGCTCACCCAAAAGCGGCAGCAGCCCCCCAGCGCGTCCAGCGTGGCGAGCGTTCGTAAGCGGATGCCACCACCCGGAAACGCGGCGCGAGACTAAGCGCGGGGAGCACGTCCCTTCCCGCGTGAATCGGGCGTCGCTAGTAGCCGAACGGCGTCGCGGCGCCGCGAACGCACACCAGCACCATGTTCTCGGTGGCGCCGCTGCATGACCAGCCTTCGGGGCACTCTTGGTCCGACGCACAGCTCCGGGTGCAGACGCCGCCCTCTCCGGCTACGCCGGCCGCGCAAAGTCCCTCGCTGCAGTCCCGGGTGTCGGTGCAGCTTGCGCCGAACGCCGCGTCGCCCCGACAAGCAACCAAGAGGAGGAGTGCCGTGAGCGCGCGAACCATGCGCGCAGCTAAGCGTGTCTCGGGCCGAAGCTCAAGTCGGCTTCGATTGACCGAGGCCCTGCACGAAGGCTAAGACGCCCCCGGTGGACTCACGGGCTTTCCGGCGCTTTCGCAAAAACCGAGGCGCCCTGATCGGCCTGGTGCTGTCGGGCATCGTGTGTGCGCTCGCGCTCTTCGGGCCCCTGGCGGCCCCCCACCCGCCGGACGAGCAGCGCCGCGAGGCGCTGCTCGACGAACGCGGCATTCCCGCGGCCATCGCCGCGGTGGACGGCCATCCGCTCGGCGGCGACACGGTGGGGCGCGACGAACTCTCGCGCCTGCTGCACGGCGGCGCCATCAGCATGGCCGTGGCGCTCGTCGCTACGGCCATCGCGGTGTTTTTGGGACTCACTATTGGCGTGTTGAGCGGTTACTTCGGCGGGCTCACAGACATGGCGTCCATGCGCTTGGTCGACCTCGTGCTCTCGGTGCCCTTTCTCTTGTTGGCGATCACCGTTCAGCGGGTCTTTAGCAGTACGGACCCGGACGAATCGCTCATGGTCCTCTTTGGCCTCCTGGGCTTCTTATCGTGGACGACGCTCGCGCGCGTGGTGCGCGCCAAGGCCCTGCAGGTACGCCGCCTCGAGTACGTGCAGGCAGCCATTGCGCTCGGGATGGGCCATGGCCGCGTTTTACTTCGCCACGTGCTCCCGAACGTGATCGGCCCGGCCATCGTAATCGGCACGACGCTCGTGGCGCAGATGATCATCGCCGAGTCGGCCATGTCCTATCTCGGCCTTGGCGTGCAGCCGCCGCGCGCGAGCTGGGGTTCGATGCTTCGCGAAGGGCAGGACATGCTGACGGTGGCGCCACGGCTCGTGCTTCTGCCGGCGGGCTTGATCGTGATGGCGGTGTTCGGATTCAACTTGCTTGGGGAAGGACTGCGCGATGCGTTTGATCCGAAGGAGTAGTGCTGCGCTGGCAGCCCTCGCCCTGCTCGCGGGATGCCCGGAAGCGCCGCAGGGGCCGCGCTACGTCGGCGCAGGCGCTTCGCCGCGCAGCGGCGGCGTGCTGAACATTTCGCACGAAACGGACGTCGACGGCCTCGATCCCCAGGTCGCCTACAACGAGCTCTCGACCATGGTCATGCGGCTCATGTTCGACGGCCTGCTTGACTACGACCACAACGCCGAGCTCATTCCCCATCTCGCGCGTGCGCTCCCCGTCGTCAGCGAAGACGGCAAGACCTTCACCTTTCATCTGCGCGAAGGCGTTTATTTTCATCCGATGGAGGGCCTGCCGGAGGGCCGCGAGCTGATCGCCGAAGACGTGCGCTATACGATGCTGCGGTTGATGAGCCCTGAACTCGGTTCGCCGGGCTACGGGTTCTACAACACCATCGTCGGCGCCGAGGCGTACCACGCTGGCGAAGCAGACGACGTGCCGGGCATTCGCGTCACGGGTCCGTACTCGATTTCGTTCACTCTGGAGCGGCGCGATCAGACCTTTCTGAACGCGATGGCCATGACCTTTGCGTACCCCGTGCCGCGGGAGAACGTGGAGCGCTGGGGCCCAGAGGTTGCTCGCCATCCGGTCGGAACCGGCCCCAACGTGTTCGAGCGCTGGGAGCGCGGCGTGGTGATCGAAATGCGGCGCTTCGATCGCCATTTCGAACAACGTCCACGTCCGGACCGCGTGGTCTTCTACGAAAATCTCCCGCGCGGAACCGCGGCCATGCGCTTTCGCAATGGAGGACTCGACACGATTCACCGCCAGTCCCAGCAGGACTACCACTTTTTTAAGAACGCTGAGGCCTGGCAGCCCTACCTCGATGAACACCCGAAATCGAACGTTTGGGGCGTCGGCATGAACACGCAGGTTGCACCCTTGGACAACGTCCACCTTCGGCGCGCCATCGCCTTCGCCCTGGACCGCGAAGGCTGGGACCGAGCCCGGGCGGACCGCCTCTCACCGACGGGCCAACTCGTACCGCGAAACGTCTGGGGATATGCCGAGGGCATCGAAGACGAGCACACGCTCAACCTGGAGCGAGCCCGACAGGAAATGGCCCTCGCGGGATACGCGGACGGATACCCGGAGCCATTGTCGTTCATCATCACGGAAGGCGACGTGGGCCGCATCTACGGCGAGCTCGTTCAAGCGGACCTTGCGCGTATCGGGGTAGAAGTTCGCATTCGCCAGGTAGCCTTCAGCACGTACCTTTCGGAGACGGGCACGCGGGGGCGCGCAGAGCTGTTCATGGTCGGCTGGGACATGGACTTTCCCGACGCGGCCAACTTCTTCGAGCCGCTCTTCCACAGCGACGCTATCGCGGATACGGGCAGCCAAAACCGCGCCTTCTACTCGAACCCCGCGCTCGACGCGATCCTCGATCAGGCGCGCGGCGTGGTGGACCGGAGCGAACGCCGCGACCTCTACCGTCAGGCGTCGCGCATCTTGATCGACGACGCCCCTTGGGGGTTTGTTTTTTCCGATACACTCCTTGAGGTTTGGCAGCCCTATGTGCGCGGCTACCGTCCGCACCCCGTGTGGCCGCAGAACTACCGGGACGCTTGGCTCGACTTGCCGCGCCGGCGTGCAGGGGCGGCCCGATGAGCGGCTACATCTTGCGGCGCACACTCTGGGCTTTCTTCGTGGTCGTCGCCGTGTTCGCGCTTGTGTTCGTGCTGGTGTTCGTTCAGGGCGACCCCGCCGTAACGACGCTCGGTCCCCGCGCGACGCCCGATCAAATCGCCGACTTCGAAGAGCGGCAAGGACTCGACCAGCCGCTATGGAAGCAGTTTGGCTCAAGCCTGGGCGTGCTTCCCTGCGCCCGTCCGGCGTCGCCCAACAGCGATGGCTATTGCGGGCTCTTGCAGGGCGATCTTGGCGAGTCCTTTCGAAGCGGCGAAAGCGTTTCCGCCATCGTGGCGCAGCGACTGCCGCGAACGCTGCTTCTCGGCGCGATGGCGCTGCTCATTCAGCTGCTCATCGGCCTTTCTTTCGGCATCTTCGCCGCCCTCAAACGAAACACCGCTGCCGACACGGCGGTGATGTCTCTCGCCTTCTTTGGCATCAGCCTGCCGACCTACGTAACGGGCCCCATCTTTCTCTGGTCGCTGGCCTTCCTATGCGGCTGGTTCCCGGTCGGTGGCTACGGTGTGGACACCCTCGACCACATTTACCACGCCGTACTTCCTTCGATCACGCTCGCCATCGTCGGCGCCGCGACCTACGCGCGTATCATGCGGAGCGAAATGATCGACACGCTGCGCGCAGACTACCTCCGCACCGCGCGTGCCAAGGGCCTAAGCCGGCGGCGCATCGTTCTGCATCACGCCGCACGAAACGCCCTTCTACCCATCGTGACGATGGTGGGCCTCAGCATGGTGGTGCTCGTGAGCGGCGCGATCATCACCGAAACGATCTTCGCGTGGCCGGGCATGGGCAACCTGGCGATTCGCGCGGTTCTCACCGAGGACGCACCCATCATCTTGGGCGTCGTGCTGATCTTCGCGGCCACGGTGCAGCTTGGAAACCTGCTGGCGGACATCGCCGTAGCGGCGCTCGACCCACGGGTTCGCCTCGAGTGAAGTCATGTAAATCAATGGGGACGGAGGTATGCCACGCCTCAAGTGAAGTCATGGCATACCCCCGTCCCCACCTTCTTCGCGACTCCCCACCTTCTTCGCGACTCCTGGCAACGCTACGCTCGCCTCTGACTACGTGCCCGCCCACGCTGCGAAGCGGCGGCGGATCGATGCAGCGTGCCCTTCGCCGCGAACGACTTCCTCGTAGCCGGGCACGGCGCCGACCCAGCGGCCCAGGCGCGGGTTCGGCGCATCCGTCAGATACATCGTGGCCAGCCCCATGAGCGCTGGACCGTCCATGCCGGCGCTGGTGACGCCGACCTGGCCCGCAAGGGCATGGAACCGCATAAGATGCTCAAAGAGATGGAGCTGCGCGCGGCGCATCTGCTCGCCTTGAAACAGGGGAAGCTTCCAACAGAGCGTAAGGTCGAGCGCGTATGCCGGCGTATCGCGCGGCGCGTCGCCAAAGAGCACGGGATGGAGCCCCTGTTCCTGCGCCAGTTCGCAGAGTTCAAACAGCTCGCGCGCCGACGAGTTTCGATGGGCGTCATGCGCGACGTCCCGGACCCAGACCAGCACCTTCGGCATGCCGTGCGGCACGCCGCGCATCGCTTCGTCGACCCATGCGGCAACGCTTGGCAGTGCCCGAGCGTCGCCAAGAAAGGCACGACGAAGCGTCGTCTGTGCCACCTCCGCATCGGCGGCGAAGGCGTCCGCGATGAGCGCGGGAAGCGCCTTATTGGCGCGCGCCCGGGAGCGATAGGGCAACGGACGAAGGCCGGCGTCCGCGAGGAAGCGTTTCGCGCTTTGCGATTGGGGGGCGGCTTCCTCCACTTGAATCGCCACCCCGCAGAGCACGCCGGCTGCGGCGACGTACCAGCCTTCGCCAAAGGAAAACCCGGGGTCCGCGTGAAAGGTGTAGGCGTGGTTTCGCCCACGCACGATGGCGCGCGCGAGCGCTGCCGAGCGGCCGGCGGCGTGCGCGAGGCGGTCGGCGTCTGGATCCGTGAGCCGCGCCGCAAGGTGCTCGGCGTCCGCAGCGGCGGCTTCGGCGCCCCTTACGATCGCTTCCACCGTTTGCCAGCCGTCTTCGCAGTCCGCCGCCGTCGGCGCGCGCTGGGCACTTCGGGAGAGCTGGCCGGCGCCGTGACGCGCGTCTTCGGCCCGCGCCGCCTGCGCCCGAAGGCGTAAGCGCCACGCTTCCGGGCCGTCGAGCCCCTGCGTGAGTGCGACGACCCGCTCGAGGTGCGCGCGAACGCGGGCGCGTACACCGGGCAGATGCAGGATGCGTTGCTCAGCCAGCGCCTGCGCCAATAGCTGCGAGGCTTCTTGCTGGCGCGAAGCGGGCACGGCCCCAGCATGCGGGGCGGACGGCGCGCCGGCCAGGCGCTGTCGGCGTGCCGCTTTTTTGCGCCCATGATAGGCCTTGCCGTTGCGCCATGGCCCACGTCTTCATCACCGGAATCGCCGGATTCCTCGGCAGCCATCTCGCCGATCGCTTGCTCGAGCTGGGCCACGCGGTAAGCGGTAACGACTCGCTCGTCGGCGGCTACCGCGACAACGTGCCCAAGGGCGCGAACTTCACCTCGACGGACTGCTGCGACTTGAACGGCATGAGCGAGGCGCTGGAAGGGGCCGACGTCGTCGTTCACACGGCGGCGATGGCCTACGAAGGCCTCTCCGTATTCAGCCCGACGACGATCACGCAGAGCATCGTGACGGCTTCCGTGACGACCTTCACGGCCGCGCTCCGCGTCGGCGTCAAACGCGTCGTATACTGCTCGTCGATGGCCCGCTACGGCGCGAGTGCCATTCCGTTTCGCGAGCACATGCAGCCCGCGCCGCGCGACCCGTACGGCGTGGGCAAGGTCGCCGGCGAGGAGCTCCTGAAAACGCTCGCCGACGCCCACGGGATCGAATGGGTCATCGCCGTTCCGCACAACATCATCGGCGCTCGCCAAAAGTACGACGACCCGTACCGTAACGTCGCCAGCATCATGACCAACCTCATGCTGCAGGGGCGGCAGCCGTACATCTACGGCGACGGCACCCAGATGCGCTGCTTCAGTCCCGTACAGGACGTCGTCGACTGCCTCGCGAAGCTCACCCTCGACGAGGGCATGCATGGGCGCACCGTGAACGTGGGCCCGGACGATGGCTTCATTACCATTGTCGAGTTGGCGGAACGCATCGCGGCGCTGACCAACCTTGAGAGGCTCGCGCCGGTGTTCATGGAGGCGCGGCCCTCGGAGGTTCGCCTTGCGCACTGCTCAGCCGATCTCGCTCGCGAGCTCCTCGGCTATACGACGACGCGCACGCTGGACGACGGCCTGGCGGACATCGTCGCGTACATTCGCACGCGTGGCGTTCGACCCTTCACGTACCACCTGCCCCTCGAAATCGAAAACGCGCGAACGCCAAAGACGTGGACGAAGAAGCTCTTCTGAGCGGGCCGGCGCGTTGAGATTCGCTGCACCGAGGGGTACGTTGAACACATGAAGTGCTTCTTTTGTAGATCGGCCATGCTGCTTTTGCTGACCTTTGGCTGTGGCGACGACGACCGCGCCGCCGCCGACGCGGCCGCCGAAACCGGCGAGGACGCGCCGGACGCGAATGGCGCCGGAGACGCCGCGCAGGACGCCGCGCAGGACATCGCCCTTGCGGATGATGCAAACGCTGCGGACGCTGGCGAAGACGCCGCGCCGGACGCGGTGATCGTCGACATGGCGGACGGAAGCACGGATGCGCCGGTGGATGCAGCAACCGATGCGGATGCCAACGTCACGGACGCGGCCCCCGACAACAGCGCACCGGATGCATCCGTAGGCTGCACGCTCGGCGTCGAAACGGACATCGGCCAGCTCTGCGTACGCGAAGCATCCGACGGGGTGGCGACGTTTCAGGTAACGCCCGCGGGATGCCTTTCGTCGAGCTGTACGATTCGGCATACGACGACCTGCGGCGTTCGCTCCGTCGAAGGCAACGTGATCGATCTCGATGCGCTCTTCTGCCTTGAAGGCACCGGCGACCTGATCTGCACTTCCGACTGCAACGGCGGCGGCTTCGCCGACTGCAGTACGGAGGAGCTCTCCGACGGCTTCTACATCGCCCGACTTGGCGAACTGCAAGTCGAGTTCGAGATGGGCGCAGAGTTTGCGCGCGCCTGCGACGGTTCGACGGGTTTCTAGCCGAGCGAGGCGCGCGCCGCGCTATAGTAGCGCCGTGTCTGAGACGACCGTTCGCCGGGCCCCGGGTCAAAAACGCAGCCGGGCGCTCGTCGACGCCATTCTAAACGCGACGGCAAAGCTTCTGGGAAGGGATGGCGTCGACAACATGTCGATGACGGCGATCGCCGCCGCCGCGGGCCTCTCGAAGGCCGCGATCTATCGTTACTTCCCTAACAAAGCGGTCGTGCTCCGCGAGCTCGCCCTGCGCTCGATGGCCGAAAGCCGCCGCATCGTGGACGCCGCCACGCTGGTTCCGAGCGAAGAGATCCCCGAAACCGCCGAAGCGAACCTGCGAACCTACCTGGAGTCGTTTCGAAGCGAACCGTACCGCGCCCAGCTGCGCGCAGCGATTCGCGCCAACCCGGAGCTCTGCAAGACCGACCTCTCGGAAACGCGCGACAACGCCCGCCGTATCGCCGCACGGCTCGCCGGCGTGGCGCCGGTCGAAGGCGCCGAGCTCGAGCTTCGCGCTCTGCTCATGCTCGAGCTCACGGACGGATGCATTCGACTCATCACGATGCTCGACGACGCCGAGGCGGACGCCATCGTCGACGGCTTCTGCAAGCTGTGCCTCGGCTACCTGACGGGCAAGCCGGAGCGCAACTCCTAGACCACCTCTAGAGAAGCGATCCGCTTTCTCGAGCGTTAGGGATCGACCGCTCGACGCAGTTGTGATCCCTTCAGTGGATGAGATGGCACATTCCGAAAGGTCTGACTGCTCGCGAGAAGCGCGTGGTCAGCCGGCTACGTCGACGA
>JBCCRV010000327.1:0-8023 GCA_039201085.1 Myxococcota bacterium
CCGCACTAACGCGTCCTTCTTCCAGCGTCGAGCGTCCTGCTCTGAGCGTCGAGCGTCGAGCGTCCTGCGCCGAGCGTTGTGCTTCCTGCGTCCTTCCTCCTGCCCCCTGCTCTCGCCTTAACCGAACGGCATTGGGTCTAGTCGAGTCCGCGCAGCGGGTCGTTGCCGATTGGGTCGGACGCGGGGCGCATCGACGAACCCATGTTCGAAGGCGTCCGCCCCGCACCGCGGCGAACGCGTCCGGTGATGCGATCGGCGATATCCGCGTGTTCGTCTCCATCGGCGGATTCGGCATCACCTTCCGAAGTGACGGCATCGACGAGCGAATGTCCGCCCCGCCGCGCCCGCTGATTTCGGCGGAGCGTGTCGAGGTTTCGCAGCGTGTCCTTGTGCTCGAAGACGAGGCAGTAAAAGCCATAGAACTGGTTGTTGTCCAAAGCCCGAAGACGCGTATCGTCGTCCTGCCATTCGAGCCAGGTCCGTGGGTCTGCCCCTTCGACCAAGGCGCCACGCCGGCTTCGCCCGGGGGCACCAAAGCGGCCGGAGAGTGCCTCGGAAAACTGCTCGAAGTCCGCACCCGCAAAGACGGATGCGTCGAAGGCGCGGTACCACTTCCAGAGGCGGTTGTTGATGAAGAAGTAGAAGTCGTCGGCGTTATCGCTGCGAATGCGAACCATCGACTCGTTGTTTCGATGTGTGAACTCGTCGCGCAAGAACGACGTGTCGTGACCTGTCGTGCGACCGTCGAACTCGACGTAGGAATCGCGAATGCGTCGGAGATGCTGATTCATCTCATGGCGAATGCGGTCCGCCGTCATGGCGTCGCGCGCCTTGTGAATGCGCGGCCGATACTCCTCGCGAAGCTGCTTCGAGAAGTGGTCGACCAGTTCATCGCGGTTCCAGCCCCACTCGACGGCGCCCATCGCACCGGCGATCGCATCCGTATGGGGGGTCTGAGGTTCCGGTTCGGCCCGGCGGCGGCGGCGCTGGGCGTCCGCATCCGGGGCCACCACGACCAGTCCGGTAAAGAGGGCCGCCGAGGCAAGGATGGCGGCGAGAAGGCGATGACGTCGAATCATAAGCAGCTCCGAGCGGATGAAGCGCGGGTCCGGTGCATCGGGCCCAGTACATTTCCATACCTTGGCGAAACCCGCTGCACAAGGACGGGCTGGCCTACGAACTATTCATCGCCGACGTCGCCGGCATCTTCGATGTTCAGAAAGAGCAGCGTTCCGCCCGCCACGGCCGCCGGCATGAAGAAGAGGTTAAGAACCGGGACAAAAAGCGCGAGGAATACGCCCGTACCAAAACCAAAGCTCGCTCCAAAGTAGCGGCGCACGAAGCGCCACCGGTAGCCGCTGCGCTTGTTACGTCGGGCCGCTGGCCAGTCGATGTAATCCATCGCCAGATAGAGGGCCGTGAACCCAAAGCCAGCCGCGCTGTACATGAGCTGGCCAACCCCGGGAATGGTAAAGGAACAGCAGAAGAGCGGCGCCATCACACCAAAGAGCACAATCTGCTTCGTAAGCTCGAGCTTTACGGTTCGGCCCGTGTCCTTGAGCACTTGCTGAAGGGAAAACCTCACGCTCTCCGCTTTGCCGCTTTCAATGGCCTCCACGGCCTCACTGAGGGCGTCGTTGAAGGGTGCGGCCACGATCGATGAGAGCGCGAGCACGACAACGATACTCGTGACCCACACGATCATGGAGACGAGCACCTCGAGTACGCTGTGCACGCCGCGAAGGAGCCCGGCAAAGAAGCCGTCGCCCGTCGGTGTTTCCCAAACCATGTCGACGATGGCGTCCGAGTAGTGCCAGCCTGCGTACGCGCCCAGCCCGATAGCCAAGGTCGAGATCACGATCGGCGCGATCCAAAAGCGAACGAGGCTCGGATGCGTGAAGTACACAAAGCGCGCGCCGCGCAGCAGGTAGCCGAAGCCCTGGAACATGCCGATGGGCGCGACCTTAGACGGTACTTTGTTGCTATCTGGACTCATTGAAAACGCGCTCCAACACTCGTGCGGCTCCCGCTCGTCAGCCCGTGTAGGGGCTGGAGCTCATGCCAACAGTCTCGATGGCAAGGTTCCTGAGCCCGCTGCATGAGATGCAGCGTCCGCGAGGCGAGGGAAATGCGCGGTATTTTCGAGGTGAGGGGATGGCTGAAGGTCGTGTAAGCGGGCGGGAACATGGCCGTCGGGATGGTTGGCATGGGCTCTAGCCCGGAAAAATCACCAGGCGGCGTGATGATCGCGCAAGTCCTGGACTTCACAGTGCTTTCGCGAAAAGCGACGAATACAGACTGTATTTTAGCGATGAGTGAAAGTGCTGTGATGTTCAGGAAATGTGCGAGGGCGCGTCGAATGGTGATTTTTCCGGGCTAGCCTCCTACTACGACGCGGGGCGCAGCGGTATTTCAGACAACGACCTTCACCCACCGAGCAGCCCGCCCGCAAAGGGCAGGATGCTGCGCAGGTCGTCGTCGTTGAAGCGCAGCGATAGGCCCATGAAGAAATCGGCGCTTTCGTTGAACGCATCGTCGATGCCCGCGTTGATCCAAAGCTTGGAGACGATTTCAAAGGCCGCACGAAAGCGAACGCGCGGAAAGGCCTGCACGCCGATCGCAAACACGTCCGTGTGAAGCTCAAGGCGGTTGCGAATCAAGTGGAGGTCGAGACCGAGGCCACCGGTGTTCTCGAGAATGCCGAAGCGAAAGGTCGCGAAGCTAATGCGCTTGGCGAACTGAAAGGTGAATACGAGCGCTTCTGAGCGGGTCGTGCGCGTTTCCGTACAGCGCGCCGGCTCGTCCTCCGCAGGCGGCGTTCGTGACACGGTGGATTGGGTGGTGCGCACCGTTCCCCGGGGGTCGTCGATGAGCTGAACGAGAAAGTAGCGTCCCTCGCGCGCCTGAAGCCGTAGGCTGAAGTACGTCTTGAAGGTGTTCGCGAGGAAGTTGTACTCGCTACGAATGCCCACAATGGTCTGGAGCCGGCCGAGGCCGCCCACGAGGTTGTTGAGGCCTTCGGCGACGCCCTCAACTTCGTCGATGAGCACTTCGTCCGACGTCAGCCGACCGATCGTGCCCTCGCCGCTCGCCACCCGGTCCGTCACGACGCGCGTATCCGCAAGCACGTCTTCGAGCTGCTCGCTCGCCCGCCGAATCGATACGACGGCGTCGTCGACTTCTTCGACACCACGCTCCAGGCTTGGCCGCCCGTTGGCGATCAACTCGCGCACGTCGGCGCTCGTCGCGTTGAGGTTTCGCAACGCTTCCACCAGCTCCGGTCCGCCCGCCGCGGTGGTCGTTTCAATGTTGGCGAGGGTGCGCTGCACCACCGCTTCGTTTTGCTGAATCGTGCGATTCACACCTTCGAGCGCTTCGCTGAGGTTGAGCAGTGCGGACTCCATTCGATCGCCCGCTTCGTCCGTGCCGAAGCTTCGCGCCAGCTGGGCCGTGACTTCGCGAACATTCTCCGCCACCTCGTTGACCGTGGCCATCACATCGGAAGCGCCCACGGCTTCGGCCGACACCAGAATCTCCGAACCGGGCGGCAAGGGCGCTTCGGAGACGGTGCCCGGGTTGATTTCGACCAACTTTTCGCCGAGCAGCGAGACGGCTTTGAGGGCGACCCGGGCGTCCTCGTAGAGCTGAATGTCGTCGTCGATCGCAATGTCGACGCGAGCCCTACCGCCTTCGAGGGAGATGTCTTCGATCGTGCCGACGGGAATACCCGCGATGACGACCTGGCTCTTGCGAATCAGGCCCTGCGCGTCGTCGAAGAGCACGTAGTACATCTCGCTGTCGGCTCCTGCAGCGTCCTCATGCACGTAGCGATAGACAACAATGCCAGCAGCGATGCCCAACAGCACCATCAGGCCCACTCGGGCAGATCGCCACGCCTCGCGCATCGGCGGCATCATAGGCGCTATGGCCGCAAGCTGCGAGCGCTGAACGCCACCGTTGACCGCGCGCGGCGGCGAATGGCAACCTCTATAGGTGCGCAGGGTCCTGTACTTTCTCGTCGCCGCGGGCACTTCGGCCTGCGGGACCGTCGAGCTAGGAGACAACTTCGTTGCTCCCGACCTGACTCTGGACGAAGATTTCTTCTTCTGCCGGATTCAGCCCGAGGTGATCAGCGGCCAATCGTGCGCCAGTGGCGGCGCCGGAGAAGAAGGCAGCTGCCACAGCGCACGCTCAGCCCTTCGCCTCGACCCGCTCGCCGAGTCCGAAACGCCGACGTGTGAAGGCGACACGCTCATCGGTCTAGCGCCTGCCTCCTACGAAGCGAACTTCGACGCCATTCGGTTCACCGTGCAAAGCGACCCCACCTCATCGCCCCTATACCGGCGGCCGCTGAACCTCGACTCGCACCCTCGGCAGATCTTCGATGCGGCGTCGCCAGAAGCGGACCTGCTGGCGCAGTGGATCCTGATGGGCGGTGGCTGAGTGCGCGTTCGCCGGACGTTCGTAGCCGCCCTCGTGACGATGGCTGTGGCGTCCCTCGCCACATCTGCGCGGGCGGACGATGTCGAAGTGTTCGCGCGCGTAGTCGTCGATTCCACCCCCCTCCGAAGCGGGCCGGGCCCGCAGTTCCGGCGCGTCGGCGTCGCCTTGCGTGGCGACACCTTCGAGGTGCTTCGCCGCGCGACGACCGGCTACTGGTTTGAAGTGGAGCGCCCGGACGGTACGCGCGCCTGGATCCTGGGCGACGCCGTCTACAACCATGAAGTTGGCGAGCTGGAGAACGCGCGCCGATGGCGTGTGTTTGCGCCACCGCCGCTCAACGACGCGCACGTGGAAATCGCCGTGACCTTCGGTGCGCTTTCAGGGGGCGGCCTCATGACGGTGCGCCCCACGATTCTCGTCGATCCTCACTTCGGCGTGGAAATCACCGGCGCCGCAGCCGTCAACCGCGCCGGTCAGCTCCTCGTTGGGGGCGTTGGCGGCATCATCAACATCTTTCCAAACTGGCCGGTCGTGCCCTACGTCGCCGTCGGTGGCGGCGTTGCCTTTTCCAACCCGAACTCGGACACATTCTTGCTCGAGGAAGGCACGATCGGCCATCTCTACGGCGGCGGTGGACTGCGCTTTGGCTTTCGCAAGCGCGTGACGCTGCGGGTCGACATTCGGGCCTACGCATTTTTTGAGGCGAACCGATACGTCGCCCGTGAGGAGTACAGCGGTGGAGTTTCGGTCTTTTTCTAACCCGCTCCGCCTGATGCTCCTTACCGGCGCCCTGCTTTCGATGGTGGGCTGCGTGACCGTTCGTCCGGAGGACAAAGAGTTCCTCGCGAACCCGGCGATGACCTTTGGCAGCTCGGGCGAGTCCGGCGCGCAGGAAGAGCACGTACTCGGCAACCGGGAGGGAAGCTCGGGCGGCAGCTCGATCAGCGGCGGAGGCTGCGGGTGCAACTAAGGGTGGCGATCGCGGCACTGGTCACCGCGCTTTCGAGCGCTGCGTCCGCGCAGGTCACAGCCACGGCGACGACGACCTACTACCGGGAGTCGGGCGGCGGACTCGACCAGCAAACGATCAATCCTGCCGTCCGCGTGCAAGGCGACATCCGCGATCGAGTGTCGATTCGCGCGGGGTGGGAAGCGGACGTCGTATCCGGCGCGTCCGTCGCCGTCGTCGACGCGCCAGGCTCAGAAGTCGATGCGGTCAGCAGCGCGACCCAGTGGGACGACTTTCGGAACGTTGTCACCGGCGGCCTCGGCGTTCGAAGCGACTACGCGCGTCTCGACTTCGACTACACCTGGGGCAACGAGAGCGACTATCGCTCCCATTCGTTTACGCT
Organism: Myxococcota bacterium; assembly: GCA_039201085.1. Lineage (GTDB taxonomy): Bacteria > Myxococcota_A > Polyangia > Polyangiales > Houyiibacteriaceae > JBCCRV01. Next base: position 5,796 of record JBCCRV010000327.1, read on the forward strand.
TCGCGCGTCCGCGGAGCTCTTCGAACGGAACACCACGCTGAGCGTGTCGTATGGACGGGGCTTCGACCAGGTGTGCAACCTCGCCCAGCCGCGGGCACAGGAAGCCGTCGACCGCCAGCGGCTCCCCTCCAGCGACGGCTGCTTCAACGCCGACGACCGCGAATCGCTCGACCTGGACATTCAAACCTTCGCAGGCGGCTGGACCCAAGCGTGGGCGCCGGTGTTTGTTACGCAGCTTACCCTTCAGGCGCAGGTGCTCGACGGCTATCAAGGCAATCCCTATCGCGCCGTATGGCTCGGCCGAACAGCCGCACAGGAGAACCACCCCGAGCGGCGTGCACGCTACTCCGCTGCTCTGGGAATGCGCTTTTGGCTGCCGCCCCTTCGCGGCGCGCTTCAGCTCGAAGCACGCCTTTACCGCGACACCTGGGACGTATCCTCGATAACCGCCGAAGCCGCGTACGAGCAGAACGTCACGTCGGGCCTTCGGGTCCGCGGACGGGCTCGCTACTACAACCAGACGGGCGCTGCCTTCTACTCCAACGACTATGCGCTCGCGCCTCGCGGTCAGTTCTTTACCGGGGACCGGGAGCTTTCTCCGATGTCGAGCTGGCTCGTGGGCGGCCGCCTCTACTACGATTTTCCCCCCGGTGACGATGGACGCGTGGGTTTCCTTGGGCGCTTTGCGATCGTCGCCAAGTTCGACTGGATTCGCTTCAATTTCCGCGATTTCGACTATGGGCGCGTCGCGGTCCCGAACGACCAGGGCATACTTGGCACGCTCGGCATCGAAGCCGGCTTCTAGACCGGTTCGACCTCGGCGGATGCCCCTGGCCGAGGGCACGTGCGTGAGCGCAGCTCGGCCTTCATAAGGCACAGGCAATGGACACGTTGGAAACGCTTCTGCTGGGCGTGCTTCAGGGACTCACCGAGTTCCTGCCCGTGTCCAGCAGCGGCCACATCGCCGTGCTTGCGTGGGTCTTCGGCATCGAAGAAGCCGGGCTTTCGCTGGCCATCGTGCTTCATCTCGGCACCCTGCTGGCCACGCTACTCGTCTTTCGCGCGGATGTGCTCCAGCTCCTCCGCACGAGCGCCCGAACGGCGCGGCGACCCAGCCTGGCGATGAGCGAGCACGAAGACGTGGCCATGCTGCGTGCGATCGCCATCGGCACCCTCCCCGCACTCCTCGTGGGTCTAACGCTCAAGGACGCGGTGGAGGCCCTCGGCCGCTCTCCGGCGGCAATCGGAGGCGCGTTCCTGGGGACAGCGACGCTTCTGCTCGTCACGCGCCGCGAGAAGGACGAAGGCCGTGAAGGTGCACCGTCCGCGCGCGATGCACTTTTGATCGGACTTGCCCAAGCCGTGGCCATCGCGCCGGGAGTGAGTCGAAGCGGAAGCACGATCGCCGTGGCGCTGCTTCTCGGGATCGGTTCGGCGAGCGCCTTTCGCTTCTCCTTCCTGCTTTCGCTGCCCGCCGTCGGCGGCGCCGCGCTCTTGCTGCTCCTCGACGCTTCGCGCGCGTCCGTGTCGCCGAACATGTGGCTGGGTGGACTGATAGCCTTTGTGGTCGGCATTCTTGCGCTCCTCGCCCTTCGCGGCGTGGTTCAACGCGGCCGTCTCTGGTGGTTTGCCCTCTACCTCGTGCCCCTGGGTCTGGGTCTGCTCGCGTATGGCGCCTTCGGGTAGGTTTGCGGCCGTCGCCGATTCGCCTTACGACGTCAGCGGCGGGATCGACGCCGCCGGACCGAGGACGCCATGACCCAGCCGCCCCCCCCGAGTGACGATCTCAACGCCGTGTACGCGGTGATCATGGCCGGCGGCGCCGGTACGCGCTTCTGGCCCGCATCGCGGCGAAAGCACCCCAAACAGCTGCTTCCGCTGAGCGGAACGGGCAAATCGCTCCTTCAAGAGACGATCGAGCGAATCGCTCCCCTCGTACCCGTCGAGCGCGTCCTTATCGTCACAGGCGAACACCTCGTCGACCCGATCGCCGCAGAGCTTCCGGAACTGTCCACAGAGAACGTGCTCGCCGAACCGAGCGGACGGAACACCGCCCCGTGCGTCGCATGGGCCGCAGCCACGGTTCAACGGCGCGACGAAAATGCGCGCTTGATGGTGCTGCCCGCCGACCACCACATCGGCAAGCCCGACGCCTACCGCGATGTGCTGCGCCTTGCCCTTTCCGCATGCGACGACGGCAGCTTGGTCACCGAAGGGCTCACGCCGAC
>JBCCRV010000328.1:0-8005 GCA_039201085.1 Myxococcota bacterium
GGCCATCCGGCGCCCGCGTTCAATGCCAGCCTCGGCTGGGTCGAATCGTGGACGAGCGCCCGCTCGACGGCCAACGTCATTCAGGCTCAGCGCGACTACTTCGGCAGCCACACCTATCGGCGCCGTGATGCGCCCAATATGGCGGTGCACACCGAGTGGAACACCGATGCCTGAGCGGCTCCTTTGGGTCTGCGCCGGCGGCGCGCTTGGAAGCGGCGCGCGCTACCTGATCGGCGTGTGGCTCAAAGCCATGGAGAGCCCCTACCCCCTCGGCACCTGGTCCGTGAACATCGCGGGCTCGTTTCTGCTGGGCTTTCTCGCCGCGCACTTCGTCGCCAGCGAAGGCGCCCCCTGGCACCTCGCACTGACCACGGGCCTGATGGGCGGCTTCACGACGTACAGCACCTTCAGCCTCGACACGCTGCGCTTCCTGCAGAAGGGCGACGCGACCGGCGCGTTCGTTAACGTAGCCGTTACGCTGCTCGTTTGTTTGGGCGCGACCTTTCTGGGTGTACACCTGGGTACGCGAAGCTAGCCCGCGCTCCAGCACATGATCGCTGCGTCATTCGATCGCTTCAAAGATCGAACGCACGCGCGCCACCGCCGCTTCGCCCACGGCTTGGCCCGTGATCCGTCCGTCGTAGTCGTCGGGCACGACGTGAATGCCGCCGTAGAGGCGCGATTGGCCCGCCTGGTCAGCGGCGTCGAAATAGGTCGACCACTGCAGCCGAACGTCAACGCTTGGGCCCACTTCGAAGGAGAGGAACTCGTTCTGAGGAAAGAGCCGCTCGCCCAGACCGCCGGGAAAGTTCGGGCTGCCCGTGAGCTCGGCCAGCACCACGGCGGCGGCTCGGCTGAAGGTGCTGTGGCCCGAGGTGTAGCCGGGAAAGGACGGCGTCACGAAGGTCTCGCGCTGGTAGGGGATCCAGAGCACGCCGCGAATCCAATCGACGCCGCCCACTTGGCTTTCCGTATCGACGGGCGTGCCGCGCCAGCTGACGACGGCAACGTCGCCCACGAAGTGGCGCAAATGAAAATGGCGTTCGCCCGGCGCGCTTGAGGCTTCCGTGATCACCTCGATCAGCCCCGGAACGATCGGCAAGCCCTCGGGGCTGTAGCTCGGACCCGCCGGGTCCGAGGACTGGCCGCGCTCGGCCATGTAGCGGATCAGCGTGATCGGCCGCGCCGAGGTGTACTCGCGCTTCAGCTCCCACGCGACGATGGCCGCGTCGTGCACGGCGCCGTTGAGGGCCAGATAGAGGCGAACGTCCCACTCGAGCGCATCCACGGAGTCGCCTTCGCCAAAGAGTCGGCGCTCGAAGCGCGGATCGCCCGTGATTTCGTTGGCGATGACGTTCCAGTGCCCCGGCGGTGTTTCGCTCTCCGGCCCGTCCGCCCAGTACTCCGCGAGAATGCGAAAGAGATCGCCGGCAGGCACGGGCTGCGCCTCGTAGGGCGCTCCGGTGATCGGGTTGAGGGGGTGTCCAACACCATCGTCAGCGCCCAGACTGTTGTTCCCATACCCGCCCGGGCTTGCATCGATCGTCACGGCCGGATCGACGGCAAGGGCAGCGGTCTTTTCGATCACTTCGACGGCGAAGGGCCGCAGATCGTCGAGCGATTCCAGCAACGGCTCGCCCGGATCGAAGTAGAGGGCGCCGGCGGCCGGGCGCTCGATCGCAAAGGGCCGTACGTCGCGCCAGTGCGGTCCGATGTACTCCTGTAGGCCGCTCTGAAGCAGAATGCCGTTCTGCGTAACGGCCTGCGCCAGGTCGAGCTCCTGCCATCGAAACGGGTTTTCAAGCCCCGTGGTGCCGGGAAGGTCGACGATCATCGGCGGGCTCACGGGCGCGTAGTCCGTGGAGTCGGCGTAGTCGCTCGCTTCGTTCGCGCCGTCGTCGCTGGCCGCGTCGATCACCCCCTGACCAATGCGGTTGCCTAGCGCGCGCGCACTGTCTCCATCGAGCGTCTCGTCGTTCGGGTCGTAGCCAAGCGCTTCCATGAACGCGACAAAGCACGCCTGCGAAGTATCCGAGCCGGGCTGAAGTGCGCGCGATGCGTCGTAGCGATGGCGGAGCACGCGAAAGGCCGCGTAGCTGATCGCTTCATCTCGCGCCGCGCCATCGCCGTCGCTCCGTTCGTCCACGAAGAGCGGGTTCGCATCGCCATACGCCGCCCAGGCGTCGTACATCGCCGCGGATACGTGGAAGAGGTTGCGTGCGTGCACCGTCGGGCGAGGGATGTCGCGGCGAATCGCGCCCAGGATCTGCTCGTTCCATCGGCGCGCGATCGATCGTCCCGCTGCCGGATCGATCGCATCTTCGGGGCAGCGCGGTGCCTCTGGCGGCTCGGGCGGAATCACGCCCACGTCGCCCACCACGGGAATCTCGGCGCCGCGATAGACGAGGATGCCGCGGTCGAGGTCCTGCGTGAGCACGTTGCCGCCCACGGCCCAGCGGCCGCCTTCGGGATCGATCCATCCGGCGTGAAAGGACTGCACGTCGCTAAAGGACTGCCCGGAGTCGAAGTCGGGTCCCGTCAGCGCCCACTCGCCGTTCCCGCGCCGCTCGAGAAGTGCGCCGCGCGCGCCCGTCGCCAGGCCAGCACCTTCGCCGTCGATGAACACACCCTGAAGCCTTCCCACCCCCGACGGGCTGCGGTCCGTCCATACGCCGCCGGCATCCCGCTCGTAGATCACGCCGTTGCCGTCACCGCCGACCGCCGTGAAGAGGCCGCCGGAGCCCGCCACGGTGAAGTAGGTCCCGTCGAAGCCCGTCGACTCGACGCGCAGTTCCCCGCCGCCCGGCTCACCGCGTAGGACCGTGCCGCCGGCGCCAACGATGATCGCCGAGCCGTCGTCGGCGCCCCACACCTTGAAAAGCCCGGGCAGCTCGCCGCCCTGCACCCGAGGCACATCGAGCGGCAGCGGCACGTCACGCCACGCGCTGCCGTCGTAGTGCCACACGAAACCGGCGCGCGCTCCGACGCCCCCGACGGCCCACACGTCGTCCGGACGCGTGCCCCACAAACCAAAGACCGTGTCGAGCGCCAAGCCGGGCACGGCCATTCGCTCGAAGACCCCGTCTTCATAACGAAGGATTTGCCCGCCGGCGCCGCCGAAGAAGGCCGTGGTGCCCGCCTCGCCCGCAAAGGCGTGCACCCACCAAAGGGCGCCGGACGTGCCCGTCTCGAGGCGGCGCCATGCACTTCCGTCCCAATGCAGAACAAGCGGCCCGTCGCCCGCATCCGCTCCGACGGCAAAGACGTCGTTCGCCGCCGTGCCGGACACGGCAAGGAGCGCCTCGGCCCGTTCGTCGGCGAGCACCTGCCACGGGGCTCCGTCGTCGCTGTCGCCGCAGGCGACGAGGGAGAGCAGAAGAAACGTCGAAAAAAACGTACGTCGGGTGACCGGATTCAAGTGCATGGCAAGCTCCAACGAGGATGCGAGGGTCGGCGTGCGCCGGCGCCAAGAGCCCAGCCGAACACGGCACTCGCTTCGCGGAGGCCGGAAACCTCATGGCGAGACGGAACGCCTCAAGCGAGTTGAGTGCGCCTGATTCTCATAGCAACTTTTTGTTGCTATGTTGTTTTAGCAACTTTTTGTTGCTTAACATTCAACCCGAGGATTTAGCCATGCGTATCACGCTCACTCTCTCCCTTTGCACCGCCTTGCTTGCCGGCTGCGGCGACGACGACGCGTCCACCGATCCGCCCGTCGATGCCACCGTGGACGCGCCGCCCGTCGTCGACGCGGCGCCCATCGACACGGCACCGCCTCCGGACGGCGACTGCTTCGCCGAGCTCGAGGTCCGAACGACACCTTCCGGCGTTCGCTTCGTGCGAACGCCGGATAGCTGTTTCGAAGCCCTTCCCAACTGGGACTACGCGCCGCGCTACGTAGCCATCGACGGGCTTCGCCAGCACTACGTCGACGAAGGCCCGACCGACGGCCCCGTGATCTTGTTGCTGCACGGTCAGCCGGCTTGGTCGTACCTCTACCGCTTCATGATCCCACCGCTGGTCGACGCCGGCTTTCGCGTCATCGCCATGGACCACGTGGGCATGGGCCGCTCCGATAAGCCGATCGAAGAGCGCTACCACTCCTTCGACAACCACGTACAGCGCCTGCAAGCATTCATCGCGGAGCTCTCGCTCGAAGGCGCCACCCTCTTCTGCCAGGACTGGGGAAGCATCATCGGTCTTTGGACCGCGTCCCTCGACCTGGACCTCTTTGCGCGGATCATCATGGCGAACGGCGGCATCCCCGATGTGCAAACGGTTTCGCCGAGGCTCGAGACCGGTATCGAGGAAAACAACGCGAACTTTCTGGGTACGTTGCAAATGATCCCCGAGAATCAGCCGTCCTTCTTCGACGAGGATGGCAACTCGCTGCTGCCTGTGGGCGGCGACGAAGGCGGCGACGCCTTCAGCCAGTGGCTGACCTTTGCGTTCACCTACGACGCCACCCCGTGGGTTGGTCTGATGCACGAAGCGCTTACCTTTGACGCACTCACGCCGGACGAAGAAGCCGCGTACGACGCGCCCTTTCCTTCGCGCGTGACGATGATGGCGCCGCGAACCTTTCCCGGTCTTCGCAACGAACTCATCGGACGGGCTCGAGAGCGACTCGAGGCCCTCGAAGGGTACGAGCGTCCATTCCTTACGGTTTTTGGCGGCAACGATCCCGGGCTCGTGGGTGAAGGCGACGGCCAGCAAGAGATGAACGACCGCGTACCCGGCGCCGCCGGCCAAGACCACGTGCGACTCCCGAACGGAAGCCATTTTCTCCAGGACGACATCGGAGCGGAAATCGCTCAGCGCGTCATTGCCTTCATCCGTTCGAACTGAGGCCGTTCGCGGACCCGATGCGGTCATGAGTCTGGCGACGGGCGTGCGCCGTCAACGCGCGTCGCCACCCTTGATGGCACGCATCGCGAGCTCTACGAGCGACGCGCACCACGCCTCGTCCGTGGGGCTTCGCTCCATCAGCACCCGTTGAATCACCGCGCCGCCGAGCATGGCAAAGAGCACCTCCGGCGGCGTACGGGAAAGATCCCACTCGCCGCGCTTCACGGCCCGTTCGATCAACCCCACGATCTCTGCAGGTTGACGCAATGCGGACGCCTGCATGCGCTGCCGGATCGCATCGGCTAGCGTCGACGACATGGCGGCGCGGGCGATGGCCTGGCCCGCACTTGTGGACACGAAGCGTCCTTGCTGTTCAACCAGCTGGACGAGGTCTGCCCGAAGCGAACCGCAATCGCTGAGCGACTCCGTGCTTCCGTGAAGGGCGCTCTCCAGCGCTGCTGCGACCAGCTCCTCCCGGGTGGCCCAACGCCGGTACACGGTGGTCTTGTTCACGTCCGCCGCCTTGGCGATTCGATCGATGCTGACTCCATCCGTACCATGCGCCGCGAGCTCATCGAGGGTCGCGGCGAGCACCGCGCTCACTACTTTCTCGCCCCGCGGTCGATGCGCGCGTTTTCGAGCGGCCATGACCCAGAGTCTGCAGGCGCCGCCGGCAATCCTCCAGTGAAACGCAACGGACCCGGTTGCAATCGGACGTCTCGCACATCAGCGCGACTGCACGGTCGTGGTGCGCGACGGTTCGTCCGAGAAAGGCCGACCGAATTTTCTAGACCGGCGCGATCGGGACTCCGAATGACCGAGCGAGGCGAGCGCACGCGAGCGCCTCCGGCCATCTCGCCCAAGAAACGCGCGGGCCGGGTTTCAGTCGGGCGTGCGAACGCTCATCATTGCCGCGCTCCTTACGCTAAGCTCGCTTGCCCATGCGCGCTGCCTGCTCGTGGGAAGCCCCCAAACGCTCACGACCGAGGTGCACGCGGGCGATGAAACCCTTCGCGTCGAAGCATTCGCGAGCGAGTGGGAAGGCGTGGCGTCGGGAACGCGCGCGCGTTTCGAGGTGCGCACGTACCTGCGCTTTCGCTCCCGAGCGCCCCTCGATTCCCTAGGAATTGCGCTCCGCGAGCCCCGCGACCTCTGGGACCTGGCGGAAATCCCGCATCGCCATGAATTCGCCTTCGAGTCGCCCCGCGCCGTGGGACGGCACATCCGAGGCACGGCGTTGATCGGGCGTCGTTCGTCGAATCGGCGCATGGCCCTCGAAGGGCGACGCATTCCGTGCGCGTGGCTCGCCATCACGACGGCAGCGATGCGACGGGCGTACGACGCGGGTTTCCGCCGCGAACCCGCCGTCGACGAAGCGGGCACGAGCGCATACGCGCAGTGGCTCGCCGGGCAGCAGGACTCGCGGCTGCAGAGGCGGGTGCCGCCAAGCGCCATGCCCGGCTACGCACGCGAACGTTTGCGTATCTTTTCCGAGCACGTTGGCCAAAGGTCCGTCTGGATCCGTCCCGGTTCAGCGCAGGTGTGGACCGGTGAGGAACGCGGCTCCCGGATTCGCATTTTTCTCGTGCACGGAAACTCGACCGCTGTCGGCTGGGCCCGGCGCTCCGATATTCTCCCCTTGCCGGCCTTTGGGCGGGGCGAGGGCGGCTTTCAGGGCCGAAGCGAACGTCTGCCGCGCGTCGGACCGCGCCATCTTGCACGGCTTCCGATCGGCACTGAAGTGTTCGCCACACCGGGCGACGCGGGATCGCGCTGGGCGCACGTGCACGGCGAGGGGCAGGTCGAAATCGAGCCCACCGATGAACCGTGGACGCGTCTGACCGTCATCCCCGGCATCCGCGTCGATGACCATTCGGCGTGGGTACGCGCGAGGGACATTGAAGAGCACGTCTATGAAACGCCCTGCGGCGTGTTCGTGCCGATAGGCACCACACACCAGCCGCGGTTTCGCGTACACCGCTTGCCTCCCGCGTCGATGCTCCCGTTTCGGGGTGTGGCGGTTGGGGACGAAATTCGCGACCCCCATGTGGTGCGCTGCCAGCGCCTCCCGCAAACGCTCTGGGTGTGGCGTGGCGGCCGCGCCGTGGCGCTCCGCGAACGCGAGTAGCCGGCCTATCGGTGCGGACAGCTCTCGGGTTAGCTTCGGCCGATGGGTCATTCCGGTCATTTCATCGGTCGCGTGGAAAGCGGCGAAGCGCGCGACCTCTTCGGCTCTACGTCTATCCCCTTCGAGGCGGCCGACGGTACGATCGTCGAAGTTCGCGGCAACGCAGCACGCGAACTCGCCGCTCCCGATTCGGCCGAGGCGGCGCTCTACGCGGTGGCGAAGGATCAAAGACTCGACCCGGCCTTCTCGCCCGCGGTCGAGGCGGAAGTGCAGCGCTGGGTCGCGTCGCCCGGGCTCGACGAACTCGAAGGCTGGGAGCATTTGCCCTTCGTCACCATCGACGGCGCAAGCAGCATGGACCTCGATCAAGCCGTGTACGTCGAAGCGGACGGCGAAGGTCACGTCGTACACTACGCGCTGGCGGACGCTGGCTACTACGTACGGCGCGGCAGCGCGCTCTTTGCCGAAGCGCTAACGCGCGGCGCCAGCTACTACCTACCGGGCATCATGGTGCCGATGCTGCCGCGCGCCCTCTCCGAAGGGCTCGTATCGCTGAACCCGGGCGTGGCGCGGCGCGCACTGATGTTTTCCATGCGCCTCGACGAACGCGGTGAGTGCACGGAGACGCGCGTCGAGCGCCTGCGCATTCGCAGCTACGGAAAGCTGAGCTTTGAAGGCGTCCAAGCCTTCTACGACGGCGGCGAAGGCTTTGGCGACGCCATCGACGCGAGCCTTCGAGCCCTCGTCGTAGTGGGCAAACGTCGCATGGCCCTCGCCCAAACGCGCGGCGTCGTTCGCTACCGAAGGCAGTCGATGGAAGCGAAGCTCGACGAGCGCGGCGTACGATTCACGGCCACCGTCGATGCCCGGCTTGCCGTCGAGCAATACAACGAACAAGTCTCGCTGCTCTGCAATATGGAAGGCGCGCGGCTCCTGGCTGAGAGCGCGAAACAGGATAAAAACGTCGAAGCGATTTACCGCGCCCATCCGCCGCCGTCCGACGAAAAGCTTCAGACCCTCGAGAACACC
>JBCCRV010000329.1:0-8004 GCA_039201085.1 Myxococcota bacterium
GACCGTACGCCACGTGCCGGTGTTGAAGTAGGCCGCGGGTTTGCCCGACGAATCGGTCCCGAGGGGAACCATCGACGAGAAATGCGAATGGCCGTTGACGACGAAGCGCATGTCCTTGCGCTTCGTGATCTCTTCGGCGCCTAGCCCCGCCATCTTTCCGTCGAAGCCGTGCTGGAACATGCGGTAGATCTTCGTGAGTCGTTCGTCCGAGCCGCGCGCCACGACCCGCTTCGTCGAAAGCTCGAGCAGGAGGCGAAGCTTTTTGCCGGAATCGAAGCCGAGCTTCGAGCGCTCCGTGAGGCGCCGCTGCCGCATCCATCCCCGCACGAAGGGCTTGCTGAGAAAGTCCTCGACGAGGGCCTTCCACGTTTGGCCGACGGGGCGCAGGAGCGAGCGATCGACGAAACCGAGGTTTCGCACCCAGGCAGGCACGGCGTAGATCGGTCGCACGTCGTCGATGTCGTCCAGGAGGCCGCTGTATTGAATGCCCTGGCCGTCGAGCAGGCGCTTCACCATTCGCGGGAAGCGGGTGATCAGCTCGAGGCCGATGGCATCACCGATCGTGCCGCCTCCGTCTTCGTTCACGTTGATCGGGTCGCCCACGTGGCCGTGGTACGCGAGCACACCGTGCTCCGGAAAGGCGCGCTCGCTTTCGAAGGTGACGTCTTCGTCACGGCCCGTAAGGGCCTTCCAGATCATGCGTCGTGAGCGCGGCGCGTGGGCGAGCAGCCGGTCGTGGTTGCCGATGAGGTATACGATCTCGAGCGCGCCCATTTCGACCACGGTGCGAATCGCGGTGAAGAAGTTCGCTTCGCGTTCGAGAATGCGCGAAACGATGCCATCCACGACTTCGGCGACTCGCTCGTCGGGCGAGTGGTATGGGCGCACGGCCCCATCGAGCCAGGTGGGCGAGCGCACGATGTCAAAGAGGTCGCCCACGAAGCAGAGCTTTGCGGGGCGCTTTCCTCGCGCCGCCTGAATGCGCGTCCAGAAGCGTTCGAACAGCAGTTCCTTAGGAACGCTTCCTCCGTGCAGGGCGTCCGTGAGGTGAAGGTCGCTCACGAAGATCAGCATCGGACGGTCGGCCACGAAGGCAGTTTACGCGGATGTGCGTCCTTCGCCCAGACCCTTGGGCGCTACTCGCTCTCGTCTTCTTGGACTTCGCTGGCGTCGATGGTGAGCGAGTAGGCGCCCGTTTCGCCCGGCGCGCGGGTGTTCGCGAGCACCGTATAGACGCCGTCCATCGGGGCGATCAGCTCCAGCCGCACCTCGGATACGTCCGGTGGGCCGTCGTTTGTCTCGGCGAGCTTTTCGCCGTCTGGGCTCGCTAGGAGCAGGTACGGGCGCAGCTCGCTAGAGCGCATCACCAGTTCGATCTGGTAGCCCGCTCGTGTACGGAAGGTGTAGGGGTCCTGAAACGAGCCGTCGGCGCGCTGCTGGTGATCGCCGACGTCCAGCGTGCCTTCGTGCTCTTCGTGCACCGGACCGCCGCAGGCGGCGATGAACGCGAGTAGGAGTCCCATGATGCGCCGCGGCGCGCGGCGCTCCGGGGCGTGATCGAAGCGCCGCATGCGCGAAGCGTAAAGCATCGGTCAGCGAGACAGCCAGCGCTCGGCGAAACCAACGCGAATGCCCGCGGAGGTGGCGAGCGCAAAGGCGAAGGGGCCGCCATCTTCCTTGAGGCCGTAGAGGTTCACGTTGAAGTCGAGTCCAAAGGATTGGGTCAAGCTCAACTGAAACGCAAAGCGGCCTTGAACGAGGTGACGAACATCGCCGCCCAGGCCGCTTGCGAAGTAGTCGACGGATGCGTCGACGGTAAGGCGCCGGGGCAGGTCGACAAGGAGCGGAAAGGACGTGATCGCAAGCTGGGCGCCGGCGCCAGGTTCGGTCCGTCGCTCGTCACTCACGGCGTTGATCACTTCGACACCGCCCACGGCGCGCAGCGTGATGCGCTTGATTGGCCGAAACTGCGGTCCGGCGACGAAGCGCACATTGAGGAAGTGGTCTTCCGCCTCCGGCGTGAACTCCGTTCGCAAGAATCCCTCTGCGATGAAGTCCGGCACGTAGAAGTGGTCGAAGCGTCGTCGTAAGCGGCGGAGCTGGGCGCTCGTTCGGTAGGTCAGCTGGTCCGTACCTTCGTCGAAGCTGCCTTCGTCGTCCGTGCGTGCGAGCGCGTAGGTAGCGATGACTTCGTTCTCCCAAGCGGCGTTTCGACTGGTTGCGTTGAGTCGCAGCGTGGTCGTGAGTGAGAGCTGTGCTTGGCCCTGGTTCGCCAGTGGGCCTTCATTGTATTCGGCGCGGTCCCGAATGGCGTTTCCGCTGAAGGCCAACGACGCGTCGACTTGCGCTGCCCACTCGAGGGCGTCGGCGGGCTCGTCGATGGCGTCCCGCGGATCGACGTCCGCCGGTTCGCTGAGGTGTGCGATGGCAAGGGAGCGAAGCGAGTCCTCTGTGCTTTCCCAGTTGGCCGCGTCCGTTAGGAACCCGTCGCCGCCGCCGGCGAGGTAGCGAATCGTCGCCACGCGGTATGTAGCCGTGACCTCAAGCAGCCGGCCGTGAACGGTGATGCGTTCCTTGACGCCGCCCGGGTTCGTCACGGAGAGACCCGGGATGGTGAGCCCGTCGAGACTTCGTCGGGCCAGCGAACGGAGCCACGTACCCGGCACGTTCGCGACGACAACCGGCTCGTCGTAGAGCACGGCCTGTTCAAGGTCGAGGCGGCGCAGCGTGCCCTCGGCGCCCGTCCAGCGGCGGTCGAGCACCGCTTCGTTGACGATGCCCAAGTCCGCGTCGTGGGTCTGCCGCATGATCGCCGCAAGCAGGGACGCGAGATCGCTCGGCGTCATCGCGCGCTCGAGTTCGCCACCCGCAAGCTCGCGGGCAAGGGCTTCACAATAGGCAGGGCCAACGTCCCGCAGGAAGCGTCGAAGCGCCGCCGGCGTTTGGGCCGGCGCGTCGAGTGGCGTTGTCAGCACGTCGAAGCGACTTCCCAGGTCACGGACGTCGACGGTGGCGGCGCCGGCGGCGGGCGCACCGACAAGGGCGGGCCTTCGGCCGGCAGGGCGCGCAAAGAGAAGCTCAGAGCCGGCGCCGCCGCTGAGGATCAGGTCGGGTTTATCTTCATCGGCCAGGTCGCTGGCGGCCTCGATGGCGGTCGCGAAGGCTTCGGCGCCGTCGCCGCCGTTCACGATGGCGACAACAAGCGGCGCCCCGCGGGCGCGGGCCGCGCGCACCCCGTCGCGTAGGCTGCTCGCGAGCGGAAGAAGGCGAAGGCCTTCCCGTCGGTCGGGCGCAATGCGGGTGAGCACGGCGGGATCGATGAGCGAAAGGAAGGCCGCGCCGGATTCACGGCCGCGCACCAGGCGCGAAGTGAGCAAGCGCCCGCACAGTCCCACGCCTTCGTCGCACTGAAGGTTTGTTGCGAGCACCGGGATGCCGACGCGCTGAAGGGCGTCGAGTCGGGCTTCGAGTAGATCCCGTTCGTCCGCGAGGTCGCCTTCGCTGAGTCCGAGCACGTTGTAGCCTAGGGCGCGCACGAGCGTCGCCAGGGCTTCGGGGGCACTCTCCGCGGCGAAGCGCGCCAAGCTGCTCGAGGCGAGCAACCCGCCCGTGTCGATGCGAAGGCCCGGGGCGGATGCGGTCCACGCGGGCACCGCGCGTTCGGCGCTGGGGGCGCAGGGGCGCCCAAGATCGCCGCGAACGCCGGAAGTGACGATCAGGCGCTCGAGCTGTGCGGACGCGAGATGGGGCGCGCCCACGACCAAGAGGCCTGGGAGTAGAAAAAGGAGCGTTCGCTTCATTGCTCGGCGAAGGGGTCGAGGAGCCCGTCGGCTGTGATGCGGCTCGGCGGGGGCGAGTCGTCGGTCGGCTGAGGGTCCGTTTCAGGGGTCGCTTCCGGCTCTGGTGTCGGCTGCGGCGTGGGCCGCATGCGAGGTTGGATGGGTGGGGTGGTCGGCACGGCAGGTGTGTCCGGTTCCGCCTCCGGTTCGGGCGCGGCCGGCGGGGCGTTGGCCCCTTCGGGAAGCGCCCGTTCCATCGTCGGCGGTGCGGAGCGGATCGGGCCGGGCGGTATGGGCGCGGGCGCTTCCCGTTCAGGACGGTGGCTGCGGGCGTACACGGCGGCGTAGCCGAGTGCGATGCCGATGGCCATGAGCACCAGTCCCGCGATCACCGTTCCGCCGACGCGCCGAGATCGCCCGGGCGACTGGCTCGCTTTGGCTTTCTCGATCACCACGTCCTTGGAGACGGAAGACACAGGGGCGATGCGAGTGGCGATTTCGTTCGCGGACGGTCGCAGGTCGGCCGGCGAGGGCAGGGCCAGCGCCGTCGCTGCGGCGTCGTCAAAGCCGTGCCCCGCCAGCGTCGGCGGCGCTTCACTCTTGGCGGCCTCGGCGGGTTCGAGGGCCTCCGCCATCGCTTCAGCGCTCTGGTAGCGAAGCGAAGCATCGAAGGACATGGCCTTGTCCACCACACCGATCAGCACGCGCGGCACGCGATTCGCAAGTCGCTCAATCGGTGTGTAGCGGCCGCTCAGGATGGCGCTGAGCAGAAGGCCGAGGTTGTCGCCGAAGAAGGGGCGCTTGCCCGTGAGCATCTCGTACAGAACCACGCCGACCATGTACACGTCGGACGAGGGGGCGAGCTCGCCCGAGCGCACCTGTTCGGGGGACATGTAGTGCGGCGTTCCCACGATGGCGCTCGTGTGTGTCAGCGCGCCGTGGCGGTCCGTGTAGCCCGGTACGAAGGTGGCTACACCGAAGTCGAGCACCTTGACCCGTTCGTCTTCGCCGGCGCCGACGAGAAAGAGGTTGTCCGGCTTGAGGTCCCGGTGGAGCACGCCCGCATCGTGGGCCACGGCGAGGGCCCGGCAGGCTTGAACGCCGAGGCGCACCACCCGTCGCCACGGCAGCTTGCCGTTTTCCCTCAGCACTTCGGCGAGCGATCGTCCGACGAGGAGCTCCATGCGAATGAAGGGCGACCCGTCCGCGAGCGTGCCGAGCTCGTAGACCTCCGGGACGTATTCGCTTTTGAGCCGGCGAATGACCTCCGCTTCGCGCTCGAAGCGCAGCCGAAGGTTTTGGTCGTGGGTCGCGTCCACGGTCATGACCTTGAGGGCTTGAATCCCGTCTCCATGACGCACCGCGTAAACGCGCCCGAACCCGCCTTCGCCGATCACGCGAACGACTTCCATGCCGTCGATCTTGTCGCCGGCTTTGCGGGGTTCGTGCACGAGCCGCATGTTGACGCCCGAGCCCTGTGATTCGCAAGTGGCGCGTTTTAACGGTGATTGGCGCGCCACGTTCTAACCATCGGTGGCGCGGCCAAAATCTGGAGCTCCATTCGCGAACGTATTTTGCGGGCCTCCCCGCGCATTCGAGCTAGGGTCTCGCCATGACGGGGACCTACATCAACGCCACGGGGCTCTTCACGCCGCCCCACGCGATTTCGAACGAGGAGCTTGTCGAGGCCTTCAATCGCTTCGTGGCCCTGGAAAACCCTGCTCGGGCGGAGCGCGGCGAGGAGGCCCTCGCCGAGTCGAACGCGGAGTTCATCTTCAAGGCTTCGGGCATTCGCAGTCGCTACGTGATGGACCGGGAAGGCGTGCTCGATCCCCTTCGAATGGGTCCCTACCTTCCCGAGCGCCCGCAGAATTCGCTGAGCCTTCAGGCGGAGATGGCCTGCGCGGCAGCGCGCGATGCGCTTGCAAACGCGGGCCTTGAGCCTTCGGACATCGACTGCGTCATCGTCGCCTGTTCAAACTCGCAGCGGCCTTACCCGGCGATTGCCATCGAGGTTCAGGCCGAGCTGGGCATTCAAGGTTTCGCGTACGACATGAACGTTGCATGTTCGTCGGCGACCTTCGGCGCGCAAAACGCGAAGAGCGCCATTGAAAGCGGCGCCGCCAAGCGCGTGCTCATGGTGAACCCGGAGGTTTGCACGGGCCACCTCGATTTTCGCGACCGGGATTGCCACTTCATCTTCGGTGATGTGTGCACCGCCGTAGTCTTCGAGGGCGAGCCGCGTGGCCATTCGTGGGAGATGGTTGGCACGCGTCTGCACACGACCTTCTCGAGCAACATTCGCAACGACTCGGGTTTCCTTGACCGGCACGATGGTTCGAAACCGAGCGATCGACGCAAGCTGTTTCACCAGCAGGGACGTCGCGTGTTTAAGGACGTGTGCCCGATGGTGGCGGACCTGATCAAGGCGCACCTCGACGAAACGCGCGTGCCGATTCCGGAGGTCAAACGCTTCTGGCTCCACCAAGCGAACCTCAGCATGAACGCGCTGATCGCCCGTCGCGTGCTCGGCCGAGATGCCACCGCCGAAGAGGCGCCGGTCGTTCTCGATGAGTACGCCAACACGAGCAGTGCCGGGTCGATCATTGCGCTGCACAAGCATCGCGCCGACCTCGCCGTGGGTGATGTGGGCGTGCTCTGCTCCTTCGGCGCGGGCTATTCGGTCGGCAGCGTCGTGCTTCGTCGCGTTTCGTAGCGGGCGACGTCGGAGCGGTGCCCTCGACCGCGCCGCGAGCGGAGCAATGCGGCCGGCGTGCGCTCAACACGAACATGAAAAAGCCCGCGCGATTTCCATCGCGCGGGCTCTTTCCGTTTGCGACTCGCTACTCGCGAAGCGAGGGCGGAATAAGCACACCGTCGATGAGGTGCACCACGCCGTTGGTCACGTTGATGTCTGTGGCGACGATGCCTTCGCCGTTCACAGATGGTGGGTCGGCGACGATTTCCACTTCAGCACCGCCGTTGAGCGTGGGCACGGGGCCATCGCTTAGATCGCCTGCGAGCACGATCGCGCCGGCGACGTGGTAGAGCAGTACATCGCGCGCCTGCTCCTCCGAAAGGCCTTCCACCGTTCCAGAGGCTTCCTCGAAGGCAGCGTTGGTTGGAGCGAACACCGTCAGCGTTCCCGGTCCCGTAAGCGCGTCGGCAACGGAGACGTCCGTCTCGATGTCGGCGGCGAAATCGACGACCGAAAGCAGCTCGGTCAGGCCCGCGGCCGTCGCAGCGCCAGCGGCACTGAGGGGCAGGAGCACGCTGTCGATGACGTGCACGACACCGTTCGTGGCGCGAATGTCCGCGAGGCCTTCAGCAACGCTGGCACTGTCGTTGATGCGCACGCCGTCCGTCGTGTCGAAGAGGAGCGTGAGGCTATTGCCCGCTTCGTTCGTCGAGCCGGATGGCGCCGAAGCCGGCACTTCGCCCGAGAGCACGGAACCACTGACGGTGTGGTAGAGCAGGATGCCGGGAAGGGCGTCGGGACTAACATCGCCCGCGTCCGTGAAGGCCTGGTTCGTCGGCGCAAAAACCGTAAGGTCCGCCGCCGGATCGCTGACGGCGTCCAAAAGCTCAGCGCTGTCGAGGGCGCCCGCCAGGCTGGACAGACCGGCGATGCCGGCGAGGTCCGCGATGGACGCCGGCATCAAGATCTCGTTGACGACATGAACGACGCCGTTGCTTGCCGCGAGATCTGGCGTGGCGACGCCAACGCCGTTGATCGTCGGGCCGTCGCCGACGAGCAGCGTGAGCTCGGCGAGGTTGTCTGCCCGCGCGGGCAGGGCGTCGGATGTGGCGGCCACGCCGGAGATGACGTGGTTCTGGAGGATTTGCAGCAGCACGTCGTCCTCGAGGCCGTCGAGGTCGACGCCTTCGAAGGCCGAGTCGGGCGGCGCAAACACGGTGAAGGGGCCGGGCCCGGCGAGGTCATCGTCCAGGCCTGCGCGCTGAAGGGCGCTGATCAGGGTGCCGAATGTGCCCGCGCCCTGCGCGAGCTCCACGATGTTTGGCAGTGGCGCCGGTTGTTCGTCGGTCCCCGTCTCCATGCCGGTGCCCATTTCTGGGGTGGTGCCCATTTCTGGGGTGGTGCCCATTTCCATGGGGCCCGTTTCCGCGCCGTCACCGTCGTCGTCGCCACAGGCGCCGACGCCGACCCGGAGGGCAACCGCCAGCGCTAACCCAGTCCCAGAAAACAAACACAACGTTTCAAACA
>JBCCRV010000330.1:0-8002 GCA_039201085.1 Myxococcota bacterium
CCTCAGGCTCGTTGCAAGCGACGAGCGCGACGAGACTCAACAAAGAGACGGCCTGGGCAAAGAATGATCGCATCACGCAGAGCTCCTCCCCGCGGTCAGGTGTTTGAGCAGCTTGCGCGGAGTTCGGCGTACACGAAGCGAAGACAATGCCGGGCATTTTCGAAGTGAAGGGATGGCTGAAGGGCGCATGAGCGGGCGGAAATATGGCCGCGGCGATGTGATGAGCCCTACTGTACCGGGGCATATTCGCCGATTGCACGGCAAAAGCGGCTCAAGTGCGACCACCCCCTTGCGCAATCGCGCAAATCTTGCTCGAGTGGCGCCCTCCGAACGCGGCGCACGGCCCAAACCCGTTGGCACAGGCACTGCACAACACGGAGCACCGCGGCGCAGTGCCGCTTTCATTTCAAAAAGGCATCTCATGACGAAAAACGCACGTAGCCTCTCGCTTCTCATTGGACTTCTCGCCGCCTGCGGCGGTAGCTCCGCGGAGCCGGTTGCACTGGCCCCCGGCTTCTCCGCGCCGATGATCCTCGAAGGCCGCGCCGGCGGCACGACGGACGCGTCGAGTCTCGGTGATGGTTGCATCGGCAATATCGGTTCGGACCCCGACCACGTCTTCGAACTCAGCGCCGCCATTCCGAACCTTCGCTTCTACGCCCACGCGTCCGAAGACATCACGCTCGTGATTCAGCGGCCCGACAACTCCTACATCTGCAACGACGACACGGAGGAACTGAACCCCGTTGTCACGATGGATAGCTTTCCGCCCGGCACCTACAAGGTGTGGGTCGGCAGCTACGCCGCGGAAGGCTCCTTCGCCGCCTACAAGCTCGGTTTGTCCACGGACGCGTCGGCAATGCCCTCGTCCCTCGCAAACTGAGCGAGGCAGGGACGCGCTGTCGGACCCAAAGGGTCTCACGACGGCAGCGTCTGACACGTGCCGGTGCTGCACCGGCCGCGCCGCCAGCGATGTGGCGCAGCGTCGCCGCCGTTGGGCCGAAGGGCCCCGCGGCGGCGTCCTCGTTAAGCGCGGTCCTCTTTTACACACTGTCCCCGCAGCGAGGGCGATGAGCCGCAGGGTGCGTCGCCCTTGCCGCAGCCGCTCGACTGACCCGGGCAAAAAGTACGAAAAAGCCGCGCTGGCACGATGCTCGCTCTCGCCCCGGCCCATGCAACACACCATCTCCTTTGGCCTTGCGGCACTCGCCCTCACCGTTTCCTCCACGCCGCTCCAGGCGCAGCAAGAGCCCCTCAGCGTTGGTCGCGTGGAGCTCTGCTCCACCTACGAAAATCGGCGCTGCGTGGAGCCGCGCACGGCCTTTGGCGTTTCTGACGCTCGCCTCTACGCGCGCGTTCATCTGGTCAACGCCGTTGCCGCCGAAGATGAAGTTTCCGTCGAGCTTCAAACAAACGACGGCGCGCGTCGCGCAGCCATTACCCTGAGCGTGCCCGCCCGTCGTCGCTATCGCACCCTGGCGCGTTTTCCCATGCCGCCCTCCGGCAGCTACCGCATCGTGGTGCGCTCGGCGGCCGGCGACGTCCTCAGCACGACGGAGCTGAGCGTTCGCTGATCGGCCGTTTGGCGAGACGCCGTTCCGGGACGGCTTCCTCAATCCCAGAGCGCGTCCTCGCGTAGCACGGACTTGGCGTAGTTCACGTCGTCCTCAGTGATGGCGGGACCGACGCTCAGTCGAAGCACGCCCCGCTTTTCGGTTCCGAGCGTGGCGTGCGCCGCTGGCGCGCACATGAGTCCGCCCGCAGCCATAAGGCCCCGCGCCCGAAGCCGGGCGGCGAGTTCGGGCCCGCTTCGTTCCGCATGGGCCAGTGCCAATGTGGGCACGCGGCGGACCGGATCGCTCGGCCCCAGGGTCTGGAGCGCCGGGTGGTGCGCGGCCTGGGCGAGCTGCGCGATCGAATGTCGCTGAAGCGAAAGCCGCTCAGGCCGCGCGTCGAGCCATTCGATGCCTGCAGCGAGTCCAGCGAGGGCGATCCGGTCAACCGAACCCACATCGCAGTAGCCGGGCATCGAGCGGGCTGGCTCGCCGAGGGTGCAGACGCCGTCGCCGCACGCCATCGGGACGCCCGGCGCGACGTAGAGTCCGCCGATGCCCCAAGGCGCTTGCGGGCCTTTGTGTCCCGCAAAGGCAAGCAGGTCGACGTTGAGCGAGGCGACGTCGATGGGAAGGATGCCGGCGACCTGGGCGGCGTCTAGCAGCACCTGCGCGCCGTGCGCGTGCGCCAGCGCTACGATCGACTCGACCGGTGCGAGCTCGCCGGTGATGTTGTTGGCCCACGCGCAGGCCACGAGCCGCGCGCCGGATTCGAGTTCGCGCTCATAGCGCTCAAGGTCGACGCACGCGTCCGTTCCGGTTGGAACTGCGACCACTTCAACGCCGCGTTCGTTCAGTCGCTGGAGGGGGCGAGCGAGCGCTTCGTGCTCGAAGCTTCCGCAGAGTACGCGTTCACCCGGGCGAAAGGGAAAGTCCGCCAGCGCGACCGCCAGGGCCGAGGTGCAGCCCGGTGTCAGCAAGAGTCGCGACCGATCGCCCACCCCGAGCCAGCGGGCCACGGCCTGATGGTGCAAGGCAAAGCTCGCAGGCCAATCCTCGAGGGGTAGGCGAAGCGCATTCGCCATCGCATCCTGAACGCGCCCTGGCTTTGGCCAGCTCGTGCCCGCGTGATTGAGGTAAACGCTCTCTGTCATGGTCGATTCGCTCTTTGTCGGGAGCTACGATACACTTGAGCTCCGCGCGGGAGGGCAGATGGAAAAGGTTTGGGCCGCATCGAGCATCGTGCTCGGGCTCTTCATGGGTTGCGCCGGCGAAATCTCCGAAGGAGGTGGTGTCGGTCGATGCGAGACCGGTGAACCCGGTTGCGAACCGCCGATCCGTGCTGCGTGTGACGATCCCTCGCAAACGACGCAGCTCGCCCTCTTGCCGATCCGCCGTTTGAGTGAGACCGAGTACCACAACACGATGTACGAACTCTTCGCCGGCGTGTCCTTTGAGGCCGCGACCCTCGTTCCCGCCTTGACCGAGGGCGGCTTCGAGAACTTCGTGAGCAACACCCGACAGGTCGGCGAGCGCGACGTCGAAGCCTTCGACACCGCGATCGCAAACGTGGCACCCGGTGCGTCCACGGACGCAGCTTTTCTCGCCCGTCACGGCTGCGAAGCGTCGATGAACGCCAGCGCCTGCCTGGAGGCGTTTGTGCCAGCGTTCGGCCTTCGCGCCCTTCGCCGTCCGCTGACGGCCGGGGAAGAGCAGGCCTACCTCGAGCTCGCGACCGAACTCGTGGCGGAGATCGACGTCGCCGCCGCCATCGAAACGGTGATCGCGTCGATGCTGATGACGCCGGAGTTCCTCTACCGCGTGGAGCGGCGCGGCCAGGAGCAGGCTGGACCCTACGAGATGGCAAGCCGGCTTTCGTACACCCTTTGGCAGAGCATGCCCGACGACGCGCTCTTCGAAGCGGCGGCGGCGAACGAGCTGCGCCGACCGGCAGACATCGAAGCCCAAGCGGAACGCATGCTTGCGGACGCGCGGGCCATCGAAGCGATCGCCGACTTTCATCGTCAGTGGTTTCGCTTCTCCCGCATGGACGACGACAAGTACGCGGCGAAGTCGCCCACGCTCTTTCCCGAGTGGACCCTCGAGTTGCGCGGCGCGATCCAAGAAGGCGTAAGGCGCTACGTTCGGCACATCGCCGAAAGCGATACGACGCTGCCGCGGCTCCTTCAGGATCGCACCGCCTTTGTAAATGCCGAGCTTGCCGAGCTCTACGGTGTCGGACCCGTGAGCGACTGGACCGAGGTGCAGCTGCCCGCCGATGAGCGCTCGGGCATTCTGACCCGCGCAAACTTCCTTGCCGGCACGGGCATCGCGGGCCATGGCTCGCCGGTTCACCGCGGCATCTTCGTCTTTGAGGGATTGCTCTGCCAGCACCTCGGCGGTGTGCCCGACGACGCCGATACATCGGTGCCGGCGGAAACGCCTGCGGACCAAACGACCCGCGAGCTCTATGAGCAGATCACCTCGCCAAGCGAATGCCGCGGATGTCATGCGCGCATCAATCCGATCGGCTTCGCCTTCGAGAACTACACCTCGACGGGCGAGTTCCGCACCGAGGAGCACGGGCGCCCGATCGACGCGACGGGCCAGTTGAACGGCTCCGAGGCGCCGTCGCCGATCGAAGGCGCGGTCCAGCTTTCGGACGCGATCGCGCAGAGCGAAACGGCCTTCGACTGCGCGTCGGAACGGTGGACGGCCTACTTGCTGGGGCGCCGCGTCGACGGCGACCAAGCGGATGACGCCTGCTTCACGGAACGGCTGCAGCATTCGTTCTGGGAGAGCGGCGGCGACATGCGTGCCCTGCTGCTTACGTTCGTCAGCCAACCGGAGTTTCTTGGAGGTGCGCAATGACGTCCCGATTTTTGAGCCGTCGCCGCTGGATGCAGGGGGCGCTCGCGGGTGTGGCGGGCCTCGGCATCGGTTCGCTGGGTCGTCTGAACGCGCTTGGCCAGGGAACGGCGGCGCCGAAGCGCGTCGTCTTCTGGACGACCCAGCACGGTCCACCGCGTGAAACGTGGAAGTTTGCGCCCGGGGGCTTGGGCGCGCAGGGCAGCGCGTCGATCACCGGTCTTGCGCCGGGCGACTTCAGCCGCGTGTACGAACCGCTTCACCGTGTTCGCGAAGACGTGTGCGTGCTCGAAGGCCTTTCGATGATGAGCTGCATGATCGATCGCACGGGTTCGAACAACAATCACGGCATCTCCTGGTCGAACCTGCTCGTCAACGTTCAGTCGAACGCGGACGACCCCTTCGTCGGCACCCGGGAAGACAACCTTCATCCCCGGCCGGGCGGCATCTCGATCGATCAGTACATCGGGCAGCAGACGGGCGGCGGGCGCCGTTTCGACTCGCTTGTATGGAGCGATGGCGGTGGCCGCTTTGGCTCGAAGTTCGCGTTCAGCTCAAACGAGCTCGGCCAGTGGATCGTGCCCAACGAAGATCCGATGGACGCCTACGGCCGCCTTATGGGAACGGGCCTTCTCATGCCTTCGGACGGAGAGCCCGAGCCCGTGGCGCCGACCCGGGAAGACCAGCTGCGCGCGGCGCGCTTTCGCGCGTACAATCTGGCCCTTGCGAACTTCGACCGGGTTGCGCCGGAGCTCAGCACGGCCGACCAGGAGTCGCTCATTGCCCACCGCAACCAGCTCGAGCGGCTCGGGCTCCGTTTCCAGCAGGACGGCGGCGATGACGGCGGGTTCATGGTGAGCTGTCGGCCAGAGTTCACGGCCTCGGGCGACCGGGTCGATGACTTCTTCCGGTTGGCGACGATTGCCCTTGCCTGCGACGCCACGCGGGTCATCGCGATGGACGCCCGTCAGCTGCGTGGCTCGCAGATCGGCGGCAGCGACAGCGACGACGTTCACCAAGCGTTTGCCCACGGCTCGGACGCCAACGCCACGCGCATGATGGAGAACTACTACCGCTACCACGCCGACCAGCTCGCCTCGTTTATCGAGTACCTGCGAAGCGTGCCCGAGGGCGACGGCACACTGCTCGACAACACGCTTGTAATGTGGATTCCCGAGCTCTCGACGGGCAGCCATATGTTCGACGACGTCCCCACGATCATTGCGGGCGGACGCGGCTCCGGCTTCGAGCCGGGCCGCTACATTCGCTATGGCCAGTCGATTCCCACGTTGCGCTGCGGCTACGGCTGCGATCGCGGCATGGTCGGCCCTGGTCGCATGCATCTCTTCGTCAACGCGATGCAGCACATGGGCATGAGCGACGACGCCTTCGGGCGTCGCAGCGCCACGGCCGGCGACGGGAGCACGATCGATCTGACGGGCCCGCTCGAGTTCCTCGGGTAGGGCTCATCCCCGGAATCGCTCGGAGCACGACGTCGGACGCTCGGAGCAGGTCGCTCGGAGCCGGACGCGGGACGCGGGACGCATGGAGCACGACGCAGGAAGCTCGGAGCACGACGCACGACGCAGGGAGCAGGACGCACGGAGCACGACGCACGACGCAGGGAGCAGGACGCACGGAGCAGGACGCAGGAAGCTCGGAGCACGACGCACGACGCAGGGAGCAGGACGCATGGAGGAGGCACGGAGACCGAAGCGGGACGCGGCCGCTCGACGCGAACGTGGAGCAGGACGCACGGAGCAGGGGCGGAACGCCCGACGCCGGGCGCAGAACGCTTGACGCGGCCGGACGCTGATGCGGCCAACCATGAGTTCTGAGCGGCGAGCGTCTGGTATGCGTCCTGCTTCGTGCATTCCGCTTTGAGCGTCCGGCTTCGAGCGTTCTGCTTCGAGTGTTCTGCTCCGTTCGTCGAGCGTTCTGCTCTGTGCTCCGAGCATCGTGCGTCCTGCGCGTGCGTCGAGCGTCGAGCGTCGGGCGACCTGCGTCGCGCATCCTGCGTGGGAGTGTCCGAAATTGTGTGTACGGGCTCGGGAGTCACCTGAAGAATGGAGACTCATATGCCAACGAAACCGAACAAGACTGCGGAAGAATCGAAGACCCCGAAGCCTACGAAGGCGAGGAAGCCGAGGAAGCGGACGAAGCGGACGAGGACCGGAGAGACGCTGGGGTTCAAGGACGAGCTGTTAGATCAGCTTCTGGGCGACTACCAGTCGCCCGAGGACATGATTGGAGAGAGTGGGCTGCTGAAGAAGCTGACGGCGGCCTTGGTGACGCGGGCCATGGCAGCTGAGATGGCGGAGCACATAGGCTACGACAAAGGGGAGCGACCGCCGGAAGGGACCACGAATCGCCGCAACGGACAGCGGACCAAGCGTCTGCGCTCCGATCAGGGCGAGTTCGAGGTGGCGGTTCCACGAGATCGAGAAGGGTCGTTTGAGCCGCAGTTGGTGCCGAAACACTCGCGCGAGTTTCGGGGGTTCGATGACAAGATCTTGGCCATGTACGCGCGCGGTATGAGCGTACGCGACATTCGTGCATCTCTTGCGGAGATGTACGGCGTCGACGTGAGTCGGGACCTGATCAGCCGGGTGACCGATGCGGTGCTGGACGAACTGCGCGCGTGGCAGACGCGACCGCTCGAAGCGGTCTACCCCGCGGCATATATCGATGCGCTCGTTGTGAAGATCCGTCACCACGGGCGCGTCGAGAAGCGCGCCGTGCACGTTGCTGTCGGCCTTCGGCTGGATGGTCGAAAGGAAGTGCTCGGTCTGTGGATCGCGGAGCAAGAAGGGGCGAAGTTCTGGCTCTCTGTGATGACGGAGTTGAAGCAGCGCGGCCTGGAGGACATCTTCATTCTTTGCGCGGATGGCCTCTCCGGCCTTCCGAACGCGATCGAGGCGACGTACCCGAAGGCCATGTTTCAGACGTGCGTGGTGCACCTGATTCGAGCCAGCACACGCTACGTCACATGGAAGCATCGCAGGGAGCTCTGCAAGGATCTCAAAGCGATCTACGGAGCGCCCTCAGAGGAGGCCGCCCGAGAAGGGTTTGATGCCTTCTCCGCGAAGTGGAAGGAACGCTGTCCGTTGGCGGTCAAGACCTGGGAGGAGAACTGGGATCGATGGACGCCGTTCCTCGGATACCCTGCGGAGATCCGTCGCGTGATCTACACGACGAACTCGATCGAGGCGCTCAATCGCATCCTTCGGAAGACTTTGAAGACGCGCGGTGCGCTGCCCTCGGATGACGCCGCCCTCAAGCTGATATTTCTTGCGGTTCAGAACGCTAAAAGCACCTGGGGCAAGGCCACGAGATCATGGTCGAAGGCCCTCGTACAGTTCGCGATCTTGTTTGAAGATCGGATGCCAGCATGACGCCCGGAGGTCGTCGCCTCCCTATTGGCCGATTTCGCGACACGCGCAGGCGACGTCAAGGACGAAGCGAAGCGACCTTGACGTTGCTGAGCATGTCGCCACGCTCCGGCCGTTGGGGCGACGTCCTCACACCTCGAAACCACGAAACGATCTCTCGAGCTCGTACACCGAAACCCTGACACCCTC
>JBCCRV010000331.1:0-8001 GCA_039201085.1 Myxococcota bacterium
AGCGGATGAGGTAGCTGATCGCCTTTTCGCGGCTGCCGGCCTCCTTATGGTGGGCCGCAAGCCGCTCGGCGAGGTCGTCGAGATGGTTCGGGTACACCTCTTCAAAGGCTTCCGCGACGGCGCGATGAAGTTCACGGCGCGTTTCCAGCGGAAGTGCGTCGAGGATCACGCGCACGATAAGCTGGTGGGCGAAGGCAAAGTCGTAGGCGGAATGCTGGATCAACAGGCCGCGCTCAACGAGGTCAAGGATGCGCTCCCCGACCGATTCACGGCTTCGACCGGCGACTCGCGCCACCATCACATCGTGAAAGCGGCCGCCGATCACCGCTGCAATGCGAAGCAGCTGTTGCGTATCGTCGCCGAGGCGGGCGAGGCGCGCGGAAACGATTCCGCGCAGGCTCCGGGGCACCTCAACGGCCGGTGACGCGTCATACACCACCTTGTCCCCGGTGGTGATCGCCCCCGCGTCCTGAAGGGCCGCGAGGTACTCTTCCACGTAGAGCGGGTTGCCCGCGGACTTCAGACCGACTTCGCGCAAGAGCTCCATCGGCACTTCGTCGGCCCCAAGACGCGCCGCGACGAGCCGCGCAACGTCTTCGTCCGTCAGTGGACCCAGACGGACCTCCAAGTGGTTCGGGTACTCACTCCAATCGAAAGGCGCGTCTGGCCGGTGAGCCACAGCGATCACTATTCGCGTGTCGCCGGCGCGGCGAACGATGCGCTGAAGGAGCGCAAGGCTTTCGGGGTCGACCCGATCGAAGTCGTCGAAGGCAAAGACCGTCAGCCGATCCTCCGCCAGCTTCGCCGCGATGCGTGCGATGGCCGATACAAGCCGGCCATCGTCCGCAGCGTCGCTCATACCAAGCACGGCGCCGACCGCATCGATTTCGCGGCGGCGCAGACCGAGCTCACGCAGGCGCGCGATCTTCTCTTCGACTTCGCCTTGGTCCGCAAGGTCCGGAATGCCCAAGAGGTTGCGCAGGGCCGCGTGCACGGCGCTGTAGGAGCCGCGCCCGGGAACCGTCGTCACGATCATGCCCACGTCGTGGCCGCCGACGCGCAGGCGCCGGACGGTTTCTCGCAGCAGGCGCGACTTTCCAAGGCCGGCGTCGCCTACGAGCGTGAGCAAGCACTGGGCGCCCTTGTTCGCCACGGCGAGCACTTCGCCGATGCGCCGAAGCTCTTCGCGACGACCGACGAAGGGCCCCGCTTGACGCAGGTCGCGTTCGCGGCGAAGGATGAAGGTTTCTTCGCCCCAAGGCTCGAGCTCGAAGTAGCGGCGCATCGCGCGCTCCGCATCTTGCGTCACGAGCACCTGACCGTTTGCGCCCAAGCGGGCGAGGCTGGCGGCGCGCGCGTAGAGCGCGGCGCAGGCCTCGTCGCGCTTGAGGGCGCCTTCCGTCACGACGACGCGACCGGTGGCTACGCCGACGGAGATGCCTCGCTTGGATGCTTCGAGGCCGACGCGCGCCGCCGCTTCCGCGTCCCGTCCATCCGGTTGAACCAGGCCAAACACGCCATAAAGCGTGGACTCGCTGGACTCGACGGTCGCGCCCGCCGAACGAAGGGCGGCCTGCAGCCCGCCCCCATCGGCGCCTTGCGATACGGCAAAGAACGTGAGGTCCCGCCGCTCCGCCCGCGGCGACGCACGACGGCCTGACCCGGTGGTGATTCGACCGGGGCGTGCGCTCGGGACCTCCGCCGGCGTTCGCGAAGGAGCGCTCGGCGAGGTGTCCATCTCGAAGGACGCTCGAAGGTCTTCGGTGGACGACGCGCGACGGCCTTCGGAGGCGATGCGCAGCTCGTCGACGTAGTTGGCGAGGTCCTGACCGCCGACGCGCTCACCGCTCGCGTACAAATACTGAACGAGATCGTCGTACAGTTCGCCGGCGTTCGCGTGGCGATCGTCGCGGTCCGGCGCGAGGGACTTTTCGACGATGGCGACCAGCTCGCGGTCGAGTCCGGGCTTCACGGCGTTCAACGGCGTGGCGAGCCCCTCGCGCACGCGCTGCAGCGTTTCGTAGGTGGACGCCGTCAAAAACGGGTTCACGCCTGCCAGCGCTTCGTAGAGCACCGTTCCCAACGCAAAGAGGTCGGTTCGGCAGTCCACGTCGAAGCCGCGCGCCTGCTCGGGCGACATATAGGCGTACTTGCCCTTCAGCACCCCGGCTTCCGTTTCGTCGCCGATCGACGTGCGTGCCTTCGCAATGCCGAAGTCCGTGAGCTTCACCTCGCCCTCAAAGCTGACGAGCACGTTCTGCGGCGATACGTCGCGGTGCACGATGTTCAGCGGCTGCATGTTCGAATCACGGCGGCGATGGGCGTAGTCGAGACCCTTCGCGATTTCGCTCACGATGTAGACGGCCAGGCGCGCTTCTAGGGGCTTGCCGTATTTCTTCGCTCGGCGGAGGATCGTCGCGAGGTCCGAGCCCGCGACGTATTCCATCGCGATAAAGTAGGTCTCGTCGGCTTTGCCGAGGTCGAAGACCTGAACGATGTTGGCGTGCGAGAGCGTGACGGCGATCTTCGCTTCGTTGATGAACATATCGACGAAGTCCGGATTCTCGCTGAGATCTTCGAGGATCCGTTTGATCACCAAGATCTTCTCGAAGTTCTCCACGCCGTGGGCCTTGGCCTTAAACACCTCCGCCATGCCGCCTCGAGCGAGGAGCTCAAGCAGCTGGTACTTGCCGTAAACGACCGGCGCTTTTTCCGATGCGGCAGGCATTCTTGAGGAGCCGCGAGGCGACTCGCCCCGGAGTCCCTTCTTACCACGTGTGAACCAAAAGGCGTAGAATCCGCACGGATCGCCTGGCGACACCGCTGCACCGCCGTGCCTATTCGCCCTTAGCGAGGTCTAGCGACGCCGGCGGCGGAACACGAGCACCAACACGGCGAGCGAAACGAACGCGACGGTCCGCCGGCCCGGGGCGCCACTTTGCACCCGGCAACCGCAGCCGCCCTGCAGCCGGCGAACGGCGGGATCGTCCATCGACCCGTCGGTGCCTGCGCCGGCGTCCACACCCACGCCAGCGTCTTCGCCCGGCGCTTCGGGGGGAATGCAGAGGGCAAAATCCCCAAGCGAGAGGCATTCAAAACCGACCGGGCACGGATTTTCGTCGTCGCAGAAGGCCGTGCAGAAGGTGCGGTCGCCGCGGCGGGCACACTCCCCACTAGCGCAGTCGGCACCGGATTCGCATGCGGCACCGATCGCTCCTAGCGACGCGTCGGGCTTGCAGGCGCCACAGCCCACGAGCAAGGACGGCTGGCACGTGAACCCCGGAGCGCAAACGGCGGCGCCGTCCGGCTGGCACGGCGACGCGCAAAGGCCGGCATCGCACATGAGGGTCGCGCAATCCGTGTCCAAGCTGCACGCCGTTCCAATCGTGCCGTCGCCGGCGCTGCCGGCCAGGCACAGTCCCTCGCCGCAGCTACCGCTCGCGTCGCCGTCGCAGAAGAAGCCAGCGGGACAGCTGGTCACATCGAAGCCGTCGCAGAGCTGGGTGCACACGCCGCCCGCGCCGAGCGAACACACGCCGCTCGCGCACTCATCCCCGCTTGTGCAGCCTTCGCCCAGCCCGGCGCGATCGGGGGGACGCGGAACGCAGCTGCCGCCTTCGCAGATTTCGTCGGCATCGCAGTCGACGTTGATCGTGCACTCCGGCCCCGGCGCTGCGCCACTGCAGTCGGGCGTGCCGTCTTGAACGCGCAGGCATTGGAGAATGCCGCTGCTGAGGCGCGCACAAACGTCATCGCCGCAGTCCGCACTGCTGTTGCAGCCCTGGCCGCAGTAGCCGACGCCATCCGGGTAAACGAGACACGCATCGGTCGACCCGCCGCAATCGGCGTTCGTCGCACAGCGCGCACACACGCCGCCGTCGCCGACGGGAACTTGGCAAACGCGGTCGACGCATTCCTGGCCGGCGGGGCAGCCGCTCGTCGTACAGTCCGTGACGGCGCCGCCGTCGCCCGGGTAGAGGAAGCAAATTCCCGCCTCGTCGTCGCTTCCGATCGCGCTCACGCCACCTCGATATTGGAAGAACATGACGGCGCCGCCGTCGTCCGAGTGATCGAGCCCAAGGTAGTGGCCGCCCTCATGCAGCGCGATCGAGTACGTATTCACGCGGTCGCCGCTGCCGGGTTCCGTGACCCACGTAAAGTGCTCGCCGTTCATGACGATGTCCGCTTCGAAAATGCAGCTCTCGCCCGTACGGGGATCGGTGGTCCAACGAGGCGAGGCGACGCCGATCGCAGCACGGCTGCGCGCCCAGCCGGACTCGACCCACCCCACAATCGAGTTCCCGTCTCGTTCCCCAGCAACCGCTGACGAGCGCCCGGTATAGTTCGTGGCCAGTCCCGTGCAGGTACGACGGGACCAGTCCTCCAGGCCGCGCCGTGTTTCCGACACGACGGTCTCCTCCGGAAGGTCGACGGAGGTCACGCTGATCCCGAAGGGCACCGTGTCCGAGCACCAGCGAGGGCAGCTGCTTCCCGAGCCGATGCACTCAAAGGCCTTCGCCGGCGAGGGCAGAACGCAAGCCAGCGCCGCGAGGAGGAGCGCTCGCCTCACGGGGCCGCCCCCGGACCGGTCTGCCCAAGGGGCGCGCCCGAACCGGTTCCAAGCCGCGCCGCGGCCCGTACACGCGCAAGGAACGTCCCGAGTAGTACGGACGACAGCTCACCCTCTTCAACGCTCATCACACCGCCCACCCAGCGGGCAAAGCCGACCTCTCGGGTGTCGCGCACGACGCGGTCCGGCGTACCGGGCACGCCACGCAGGACGGCGAACTTGCCCTGCGCCATCGCGTACGTGCGGTGGTAGCGCCCGTCGGACTCCGGGTCGGCTTCGAGCACGATGATGACTTCCTCGCCCACCGAATAGCGAGGGGTCGCGGCGACGGCCATACCACCACGCCCGTGGCTGCCGCCGTGTTCGCGCATTCGCAGCTGCGAACCGCCCTCCCCGACGATCCACTCGTCGACAGCGATCTGACTGACGGTCATCGGATCGGCCGAAGCGCCCCGGATGACCAGCTGGGTGCCCACCTGGGTCACCCGACCTCGTACGACGCCTTGGCTGTCGCGGACCATGTCCTCGAGGGGCACGCGAACCATGACGGTGGCCGCCGCGCTCGCGGACACCAGGAGGAGCGACAAACCCAGCAGCGAACGGACCATGGCAGTGTTATGCCACCGGTCGGGTGCGCCGCCCAGCCAGCGTGCGCGCCCGGGGCGTCACCGCCCGCTCGTTCGCCTCCATTTTGGGGAGACGAGGACCGTATCGAGGGAATTCTTCGGCGAGGCCTACAGGTCCGCCGACTCGCTACGTTTGGGACCGAGGACGGCCATTGGCCGCAGTGAACGTCATGACGGACCTCGGACATCAAGCAGACCACACGTCGCAAGCAAGCCGGGGCGACGTAGACGCGGCCATGGACCTCTCGCGCCATCTCCTTCGTTGGGGGCGCGCATCGCTCGAGGGCGCGTTGGCCATGGCCAACCGCGTGTTCGGAACTTCGCTCGCGCTCCTCGGCAAGGTGGAAGGCGAACGCTTTACGGTGGTGCGCGCCACCGGCGAGTGCGACCCCCCGCCAGCGGGCACGGCTTATAGGCTCAGCGACCTCTATTGCGGCCTAACGGTCGAATGCGGCGACCTCGTCGCCCTTCACCATGTGGGGGAAACGGTGCACGCAGACCGTCGCGCCTACGCCCTCACGGGACGCGAGAGCTACCTTGGCGTGCCCGTTCACGTCTCTGGCAAACTCTGGGGGGCGCTAAGTTTCTCCGCCGAGCTTCCCCGCGGCAGGTGGAGCGAGCACGACATCGCCTTTGCCGAACTGCTCGCCCTCTGGGTGTCGTCGCACCTCGAGCGTGAAGCCGTGGACAAGGACCTCACGCGCATTCTTGGCACCCAGTCGCTGCTGGAGAAGACCCGCAAAATCGGCTCCTGGCGCGTCGACCTGGCATCGGGAACCTGCGAATGGACGGCGACCACATACGCCATTCATGAGGAGGACCCGTCGAAGCCGATCCTCCTGCAGGACGGCATCAACTACTACGTCGAAGCACACCGTCCGGTGATTCAACAATGCGTGGAGGAAGGCATCGCCGAAGGCCGCCCCTGGGACGTTGAGCTTCAAATCCGCACCGCGAAGGGCAACGTGCGCTGGGTGCGGGCCATTGGCGAACCACTGTTTCATCAAGGCGAGCTACAAGCGCTTACGGGCATCTTCGAGGACATCGACGAGCGAAAAAACCTCGAGCTAACGCGCGAGGCTGAGATGCAGCGCCTCGAAGAAGCGCTGGCGGCCCAAGAGGAAGCCGAGCAGGAAGCCCGAGCGCGCGCGGCGGAGCTCAAAGCCATTGCCGTTCGCCATCACCTCTCGCTCCAAGCCAGCCATATCGGCGTGTGGGACTGGGATATCAAAGCGGACCGGGTGGTCTGGGACGAGCAAATGTATCGACTGCACGGCGTTGAACGTTTCGTCTCCCCGACCTTCGACGTTTGGCTGGGCAGCATCCACCCCGACGACCAGTCGCGCGCGACCTTCTCGGTGCAGCAAGCGCTCGACAACAAGCGCGACTACGACGTGCGACTGAGGGTCGTCTGGGCGGGTGGCCAAATTCGCCACATCCACTGCATCGGCCAGGTGATACGAAACGAATACGGCGAAGCGATCTCGATGGTCGGCGTTTGCCGGGACATCACGGACGCGGTGGAGAAGGTCGAAGAACTGCAGCGCGCCAACAAGGACCTCGAGCAGTTTGCGTACTTCGCTTCGCACGACCTGCAGGCCCCCGTTCGGCACGTCACGTCCTTCGTGAACCTGCTCGAGCAGCGCCTAGGTCCGCGGCTCGACGACCAAGAGCGAACCTGGATGGGCTACGTAACCTCCGGCTGCTCCAATATGAAGCGGCTCATCGAGGACCTCCTCGAGTACTCACGCAGCGGGCGAGAGGGCGTACCGCGCGCGACCGTCGACCTGGAGGACGCCGTGAAGAACGCGATGACCAACCTGGACGGCGGCGAGACCGAAGACGGACCCCTCGAACTCGTGGTGGACGCATTGCCCAACGTGTGCGCCAACGACACGCAGGTCGAACGCCTCTTTCAGAACCTGATCGGCAACGCGATTCGATACCGCAAGCCGGGCAGCGCGCCCTGCGTGCACATCTCCGGCGACGAATCATCGTCGCACTGGAGCATCGCCGTGGCCGACAAAGGCATCGGCATCGACCCGGAGTTCCACCACCAGATCTTCGAACCGTTTCAGCGGCTCTCTGCCAAGAGCGCTGGCTCAAACGGGATCGGTCTCGCCATCTGCAAGAAGATTGCGGAGCAGCACGGAGGCGAGCTGAGCGTTGACTCGGCGGAAGGCGAAGGCGCAGTTTTTCGCTTCACCATTGCCAAGGCCCAACGGCTCGAACCATGACCCGACGCGTGAAGAACATCTTGCTCGTCGAAGACGAGGTCGCCGATGCGGCGCTCGTGCGCGCGACGCTGGGCGCGTCGGGCGAACAGAACCGCATTCACCACGTCGAGAATGGCGTCGAAGCGCTCCGCTTCTTGCGACGCGAGCCACCCTACGAGGATGCCCCACTTCCCGACCTCGTGTTGCTCGATCTCAACATGCCCTTGCTCGACGGCCACGCCACCCTCGAACGAATTCGCAAAGACAAACAGGTGCCCTTCGTGCCCGTGATCGTAATGACGAGCTCAGCGCGAAAGGACGAAATCGCTCGATCGTACGAACTCGGCGCAAACTGCTACGTGCGCAAGTCGCTCGACTTTGACGAGTTTCAAACGAACGTACGCTCGATCGAATCGTTCTGGCTCGGTGTGGCCGCCCTCCCCGTGCGCTAGGGCGTGTCTTCAAACTCGCGCATGCGCCTTCACGCCCCGCTCATCGTCGATTTCGCCATCTCTTCGGCTTGAAATCCGCCGGGGATTCCTTCGCCTCACAGACGCAAACTCGCCGACGAGCGGACCACGAATCCACA
>JBCCRV010000332.1:0-7993 GCA_039201085.1 Myxococcota bacterium
ACTCCCGTCGATGGCGAAAGCCTGACTTTCGATGGCGGCGTTGCTCTTTGGTCACGGGCCTCGGCCCGCTCCCGCATTGCGCCTTGCCCTCAAAAGCCAGGCTCTCGCCCTCTCGGTCCCTTTAGCGGATCGCTTCTCTAGGGTGATTCGCTGCCGAAACGCAGCGTGTAGGCGTAGCGCGCTTCGCCGCCGACGGCGCCGCCGGGGATGCGCATGCGGCGCACGGCGCCGGTTAGGCACTGGTTGAACGAACCTCTCGAACCACCTTCGACAAGCACCCGGCCCACCGTACCGCGGGCCCGCACCGTGAAGACCACGATCGCCGTCATCGGTTGAAGCGAGCCGTGCTCCAGAAAACGTTCATAGCAGCGCCCGATGCGGGCGCGCAGGCTGCGAAAGGCCGTGCGCACCGAGTCCGCACGCGCAGTACCTCGACCATCGACGCGCTCACCCACGGCAATGCGCACGTGTCCGCCAAGCGAGTGGTTTTCGTCCACCACTTCCGTCGCGGCGTTCTGCTCTCCCACGCGCTGCGCCGCGCCCGAAAGCTCCTGCACTTCTTCGCGCGCTTCGAGGGACGCGTCGCCCGGCAAGCACGCACGAATCGAATCGGTGAGGGCGTAGATGCGCTGCTCGAGCGACTGCACGGCAGCGGCGGCATCGGCGCGCGCCGCGGAATCCGAACTCTGCAGCTGCTCACGACTTTCACCGAGAAGTCTCACGGCCGTTTCGAGCCGAGCGAGCAGCGGCCTAAGGCACGCTTGCTCCTGCGACGCTCGGTCTGCCGGACTCGTCTGCGCAAGGGCGCTCGCTGTTGACAGAAGCAGGAAGGACCCAAGGATCGAGGCAAAGCACCGCACCATGGAGCTAGGACGCCTCAGCGAACAAAAATGTTCAACCGTGTTAATGACGTCGTTCGACGCGATGCGTTGTGCGTTGGTCCGTTCCGCCGCAATCGGGGGAGTTCGTCGTGGCTAACGCGACCGAAAAACCGGACGTTCGGCGACGTGCCACATTCACGCGCATGGGCAAAATCGCTCTCGCAGGCGCCCTAGCTGGCACGGCCATCCTGATGGGGTGCCGGGTCGTGCACATCAACACCGCCGTGCGCGAGCTGGAGCGCGAGGGCACCCTCGTCGTGGAAGTCAGCGACATCGCGCGCCAGCTCGAGCCCTCGCGACGCGGTGCACCCGTGGTGGTCCGCGTGTTTCGCGGCAACCAGCGCCGCGCCTGGATCGCCCATCGCGTGATGAACGCGGACGACCCCTTCTACTTGAAGCTGAGCGCAGGCACGTACGCGATCGACGCCTTTGAAGATGGAGACCGCGACGTTGAGCTGGACGTTGGCGAACGCCTCTCCCCCTTACGCGTCGTCGAACTCGACGTACAAGAAAGTGCGCACATTCGGCTTCGTTTGCGACACGACCGCGCAAGCGGCAACGCCCAGCCCCGTGCGGATCGACGCACCTTTTTGGTGGCGCACGATCTGCTGAGCTCGCCGCGCTTCGGCCCGGAAGAAGCGAACGCGTCACGCTTTCGACCTCGTCGCTCGATGCGCCGCTACCCCGCCGGTCTCTTCGCCATCGGCCGGCCCACGCCGGCCATGCCCGTCATTTTCGTGCATGGCTACGCGGGCTACGCCCAACAGTTCGAACGCCTTCTCCACGCCGTGCCCGAAGGCGCCCAAGCCTGGGTCTTCCAGTACCCGATGAGCGTGCGCGTCGAGGAGAGCGCATCACGCCTGCGCGACGCCATCGAGGAGATGAGCCTGCGCTTCGGCTACCAGCGGGTGGCGGTCGTCGCCCACTCGGCGGGCGGCATCGTAGCGCGCCGAACGCTGGCGCTCCTCGGCCACGCTTCGCCCGTGCGCTGCATGAGCACGCTGAGCACGCCGATGGCCGGCGTCGCGAAAGCGGCCTTTGGCATTCGGCGCTCGCCCGTCGTCATTCCGCTGTGGCGCGACCTCGCGCCGGGCAGCACGCGCCTCGAGCGCCTCTTTTCAGACCCCGTGCGCCACCACGACTACCTGCTAGTCAGCGCGCAGATTCCAGACGCCGAGGTGCCGGGCGACGGCACGATCGCGATCGACAGCCAGCGTCGGCAAGAAGCCGTCGAAGCCGCTTCGGATACGCTGCATGTGGAAGCCGACCACGAAGGCGTCCTGAGCCACCCGGAAGTCGTAAGCCGCCTGGGCAGCTTCCTCAGCGCCTGTCAGAACTGAAGGTCCTGGCCAAGAAAATCCTCGAGCGTCGGCGCGCAGTATGCGACGGCGTCCGGAACGCCCGGCACCGCTTCGTTGCAGTGCAGATACGCATCCGCATTTCGGTTGCCGACCTCGCCGTTGCGAAGAATGACCGCGTGCCCCGTTGCGAGCGCGCGCTGCACGTCGGTCGCCTCCTCCGATCCACGCGCGCAGCGCTCCCCGCCGCTAAGCGTTGTCACAAACGCGAAGACATCCGCGGCGATGTCGAAGTCGGATGGGTGGGGATCGCGGCACATGGTCATCACGCGCCGAACCGAGTTGTGTTCGGCGATGGCAGGCCAAAAGCGCGCAACCGCCCGAAACGCGTCGGCGACTTCCTCTCCCGCTTGTAGCGCCGTTACGAACGCGTCGTGCTCGTCACGGCACGTGGCGGACGTGAGCGCTGACCGGATTCGATCGGACGCGTGAACCAGTTTTGTTCCGAACTCATCGTAGAGCGCTAGGCCAAGTTCGGTTGCGGGCGCGACCGCCGTTCGGAACGCCTCCTCGCACTCCCGCGCCTCGCGCTGCGCGTAGGCGGGGGCGCGCCAAGCCCCGAAGCTCACGATGAGTTTTTCGTGCACGCTCTGCGCATGGGCCATCGCCTCGTCTCGAAAGGCAGACGCGCTTTCTGCATTGGCCATGCATAGCCAATATGGCGAACCCGACTCTCCCGCCGCGTGAAGCCGCTCGACG
Source organism: Myxococcota bacterium (assembly GCA_039201085.1). Taxonomy (GTDB): domain Bacteria; phylum Myxococcota_A; class Polyangia; order Polyangiales; family Houyiibacteriaceae; genus JBCCRV01. The sequence goes on from JBCCRV010000332.1 coordinate 2,939, forward strand.
ACGTCCGCAAGCTCCGAATCTGAAAGGCCGATCGGCGCGTAGCGCTCTTCGAGCTCTCTCGGCTCCCGCTCGCTAGCCGCACGACTCCTCAACCGGTCTACGGTGCCTTCGTAGTCCGCGACGAACGCATAGCCGACCACAAAGCCCACGAGCAGCACGAGGACGGCGACGGCGATCATGGGAGTTCGGCGCGATGGGTCAGCCATGGAAGATGTAAGGCGGGCTAGGAAGTGCCTTCAAACTCGCGCGTGTGGATTCGTGGTCCGCTCGTCGGCGAGTTTGCGTCTGTGAGGCGAAGGAATCCCCGGCGGATTTCAAGGCGAAGAGATGGCGAAATCGACGATGAGCGGGGCGTGAAGGCGCATGCGCGAGTTTGAAGACACGCCCTAGAGCGGCTGGACGAAGACTTCGCGCCGGCCGCCCGCCTTGCTGGCGGCGGGGCCGACGACGCCCTCCGCCTCCATCTTGTCGACAAGCTTCGCGGCCTTGTTGTAGCCGACGGAAAGCTGGCGCTGCAGATGGCTGATCGAGCAGTAGCCCGCTTGGGCGACCACGGCGACGGCCTTGTCGTAGAGCGGGTCGTCCGTCTTCGGGCCCGCGCCGCCGCTTTCCTCATCGCGCGGCTTGAGAATGTTCTCGTCGTACTTCGGTTGGCCCTGCTCGCGCAGGTGGTCGCAGACCGCCGCCACTTCGTCCTCGCTGATGAAGGCGCAGTGCACGCGGTGGAGCTCGCTGCTTCCGGGAGGGATCATCAGCATATCGCCGCGACCAAGCAGGTTCTGCGCGCCCACGCGGCCGAGGATCGTCTTGCTGTCTTCGCGCTGACTGACCTTGAAGGCCATGCGGGCGGGGAAGTTCGCTTTGATCATGCCGGTGATGACGTCGACGCTCGGACGCTGCGTGGCCAGAATGACGTGAATGCCCGCGGCGCGCGCCTTCTGGGCAAGGCGCGCGATGCACGCTTCCACTTCCTTGGCCGCCACCATCATGAGGTCGGCGAACTCGTCCACGACGACCACGATGTAGGGAAGCTTCTCCGGATCAGGAAGCTCCGTCGCCTTCACGTCCGTGCCGCCCAGCTCGACGCCGGGATCGACGCAGACTTCGTTGCCGTCTTGATCCTTGCCGCGAACCTTACCGGCCTTGCTGCGCATGAGCTTTTCGGGCGCGAGCTCGCCCGAAAGCACCTTGTCGACGCGCTTGTTGTAGGTCGTGATGTTGCGTGCACCGGCGTCCGCAAAGAGCTGGTATCGGCGCTCCATTTCATCGACGGCCCATTTCAACGCGAGCGCCGCCTTCTTCATGTCCGTGACAACCGGAAGCAGCATGTGCGGAATGCCGTCGAACACCGCGAGCTCCACAACCTTCGGATCGATCATGAGCATGCGGCACTCTTCCGGCGTCTTCTTGGCGAGCAAGCTCGCGAGCATGACGTTCAGGCCGACGCTCTTACCGGCGCCGGTGGCACCCGCGACAAGAAGATGCGGCATCTTCGCGAGGTCGCCATACACCGGCTGACCCTGAATGTTCTTACCGAGCGCAATCGGCAGGGCGCCCTTGTGCTTGGCCCAGCGATCGTCTTCGAGAATCGAGCGTAGGTAGACCGTCTGCCGATCTTCGTTCGGCAGTTCGATGCCCACGCGCGCCTTGCCAGGAATGGGCGCGACGATGCGCACCTTCTGCGCGGCCAGCGCCAGCGCTAGATCGTTTTCCAAGCCGGCGATCTTGCTGATCTTCGTGCCGCTCTTGGGCTCGAACTCGTACATCGTGACGACAGGGCCCGGATGGATCTCATCGACGCGGCCCTTCACGCCGTACGACTCGAGCTTCTCCGTGAGGCGCGCGGCATTTTCGCGCAGCTGCTCCGGGTCGATGCGAATGCGGCCCGCCGGCGGGCGATCGAGCAGCTCGACGGGCGGAAGCTCGAAGGGCGCCTCGCGGCGGTAGCCATGCTTGCCCCGCTTCGCGGCCTTGGCCGGCGCGGGCTCGACGACGGGCTCCGGCTCTTCGACGGGCGCGACGATGCGCGGACCCGACGTCGCTTTCTTCGCTTTGGCCTTGGGCTTCGCCCTGGACTTGGTCTTAGCCTCGGGCTCCGGGTCGACGGGCGCTGCGTCCGCGTCCTCGACCGCTTCGGCGTCCTCGTCGTCGAACGTTTCGCCTTCGCCTTCTTCTTCGACGAGCGCTTCATCCTCGGTGCCCGCCGAGTCCGCTTCACCGAGCTCCGTATCGGTCTCTTCGTCGATGGTGCGATCGTCAAAGCCTTCGATGCGGGGACGATCGCGTTCAGCGCGGCGCTCCTCTTCGAGCGCTTCCAGCTCGCGCGCTTCGCGCCATGCGTCGGCGACCACGCCTGCGCCGTCGCGAATGCGGGTCGTCGCTTCCTTCGCCCGATCGCCGAGGAGCTTGGCTCCGGCGACAACGGACACACGCGTGCGCAGCACCAGCGTGATCAGCAGAATCGTGACCCCCACGACGTACGCGCCGGCGAGCCCCAGCAAGCTTCGCAGCACTTCACCAAGCACCTCGCCAAGCACGCCGCCCGGCAGCGCGTCGCCAAAGATCGAGACGCCCTCGAAGGCAAGATGCAGGAGCGCACAGCCGATCAGCACGATGACCAAGGTCGACGCAGCCGTAGCCAGACCGAGCAATCCCGGCTTGCCGCGGAAGAGCCGCCACGTGGCGCAGCCAAGCTCGAAGGGAAGCACCCAACACGCGATGCCAAAGGCTGAAATAATGACTCCAGCGAGCCCCTCACCCACCGGACCTACGAGATTTGCGTCCTCTCCATACGAAAAGAGCGCAAGGGAAAGGAGTACGGTGGCGGCGGCGCCCAGCAAACCCGCGACTTCCCGCCGCCGGCCGCCCTCGCCGAGCTCCGCCAAATCTCCGAAGGTAGAGGTAGTATTCTGTGTGCCCAAGTAGGTACCGTCCTACATGCCAGCCTAGGGTAGAGGCGTTCACGCCGTCAAGAAACGCGGGCCAAGACCCTCACATGAACACGCACAAACGCTTGATCTGTGGGGCGAACTGTCTACTATCTTCGCGCGACGCGGAGTCGCTCCGCGGCATTCTCGCCGCCAAAAAACCCCGACTTTATCGGCGCTTTAAAGGCGCCGGGCGATGACGCGATGAACGCACCCAAATTCTCCTCGACCTTCGCCCTCGTTTTTGCCGCCATCGCGCTCATGGGGTGCAAGGTGACGGCCGAAGACGTCTCCTACTGGAAGCGCACCGTGAAGGGCCCCGGAAAGATCGTCGCGGTCATTCTCGCGGACCGCTACGAACTCGAGCTTCGCACCGCCGCAGCCGTCGCCCTCGTTGAGATGGACGGCCGCGACGACGTCGACGGTGTCGAACTTCTCCAGCAGGCGATGCAGCGGCTTTCGCGCACGGACCGGGAGACGGCGACGGCGATCGTGAACGGCATGACGCCCAACATGCTCGAGATGATGGAGGCCGGCGAAGCCGGTCGGGATGAAAATCTCGGTCCGCCGCTCATTCAGATCCGCGCCAAGGACGCTGCGTACACGCTCATTCCTTACGCCAACGGCGAGCAGCGGAACCAGCTCGTTACCGGCGTTGTCGGCTGGTACGCAAAGGACTTCGCCAATCGGAGCCTTTCGGGCAACTACTCCGTCGAACAGGTCGTGCGCGCCCTGGGCGCACCGGCCGCCCAGCAGCTCGTGCAAGCGATGACCTTTCGCATGCCGCAGCGCGCGATGGTTAAGGTCGCCGAGCTCATCGGCCAGATCGGCAACGACGAAACGAAGGAGCAGGCCGGCCAGCGACTCGTTCAGCTGGAAACGCAGATGGAGTCGGACGACATGGGCGAGGACTCGTTTCTCGGCTGGATGAAGTCAGAGATCTCCGCCTCCCTCGAGGACGCAGGCCGCCCCAACGACGACGCCCGCGTCACGGCGATCGCGCTCAACAACCGGGAGAGCTTCATCGTGACCGGCGCCCTTCCCGCCATGAAGCACCTCGCGTCCGTCGACGCGGTGCGGAATCGGCTCTTGGAAATCGCCCTTCGTGCACCGACCGAAGGCATGAACCCGCAGCTGACGGAAGCGATTCAGCTGCGCCGCACGACGGCCCTGCTGGCCCTCGACGGTAACGCGACGGAAGCGCAGCTTCCCCGCCTGCTCGACCTTGCCCTCACGGACACGGCCGTGCAGGACGTGGCCTTCGACCGGATCGCGGACATTCGCAGCGCCGCGGCGATTCCTCGCCTCTGGCCGATGTTTCAAAACGCTGCGAACGAAGACCTGCCAAAGCGGCAGCGCTGGCGCGCCGGCGAGCTGATCCTTGCCCTCGGCGGTGCCGATGTTGTCGCCGAGTTCCTCAACAAACTTCCCGCCGAAGCCGGCGCCCAGTTCGAGCCAAACGAGCTCGAAGGCTACGCGACGAAGATGAGCCAAATGTCGCGCCCACCAACCGCCACCGTCGAGGCGTTGCTCAGCGCGCGTGAATGGTACAAGCGCGTCATCGCCCTGCGCTTTATCGAACGACGGGGAACGGCGGCGGACATTCCGCGCATGGAGCGTCTGAAGAACGACCGCACCGAACTCGCCGGTACGGGCTGGGCGGGCCGCGAGCTCGCCACCGTGGGCGACGTCGCCGAAAACGCTATCGCCGCCCTTCGCGAGCGCCTCGCCGCGCCGGCGACCGGAAGCGCGTCGTCGATGGGCGCCTCTTCGATGGGAAGCGCAGCGATGGGAGGCGCGGCCATGGATGCGGCGATGGGCGGAGGCGGCGAGTGACCGACCAAAATCGAAAGAGCCTTCGCAGCTTTCAGTGCCGCGACTACCTCTGGGAAATCTTCGGCCAGATGTCGAGCGAGCTCGAATGCTCCGTCGACTACCTCATCAACGAAGCGATGCGTCAGTACGCTCGCTCGCGCAACTACGGCGTGCGCGGCTCCCAGCCGAGCGTGCGGCCGAGCTACGGCGGCGGCCTTCCGCCGGCGAGCGGCCCCTCCTCGGCCCCGTCGATCCCTTCGCTCGGCGGTTCGCCGGCCCGGCCGCCGCTTCCCTCAGCGCCGCCGCCGCCGCC
>JBCCRV010000333.1:0-7940 GCA_039201085.1 Myxococcota bacterium
ATGCGGTCGACGTCGATCTGCGCCAGCGTTTCAAGCACCGCCGATGGGGGCGGCGGACGCGTCGAAAAGAGCTCGAGCTGCGGCGTGCCCGAGGCGTCGACGGGCCGGACGCGCGCGTGACCGCCGCTGGGCAAGGGCGCGCCGCTCTCCAGCGCTTGCAGCATCGCCTTTGCCCGGGCAAGCACCACCTGCGGTACCCCGGCTAGCCTCGCCACGGCCACGCCGTAGCTGCGCCCCACGGCCCCACGAACGAGGCTGTGGAGGAAGACCACGTCGTCGCCGTATTCCTTGGCCGCCACCGTGAAGTTCGCCACGCCCGTGCGAACCTCGGCGAGCTCGCACAGCTCGTGGTAGTGGGTGGCGAAGAGCGCCCGGCACTGAACGACATCATGGAGGTGCTCGGCAATGCTCCACGCGATCGCAAGGCCGTCGTAGGTGCTGGTGCCGCGGCCGAGCTCGTCCAGCACAACCAAGCTTCGCTCGCTCGCGGCGCGTAGAATCTCCGCGGCTTCGCGCATCTCCACCATGAAGGTGGACTGGCCGCCGCCAAGATTGTCGCTCGCGCCAATGCGCGTAAACACGCGATCGACCAGGCCGATGCGCGCGGCTTCCGCCGGGACGTAGGCGCCCGCCTGCGCCAACACGACGATCAGCGCCACCTGCCTCATCACCGTCGATTTGCCCGCCATGTTTGGGCCCGTAAGCACGAGAAGGCGCTCGCCCTCGCCGTCGATGAACACGTCGTTGGCGACAAAACTGCCCGCGTCCACGAGCTGCTCGACAACCGCGTGGCGGCCCGCCTTTACGTCGATGATGCGGCTCTCGTCCACCGTCGGCCGGCAGTAGGCGTGGCGCTGCGCGACGAGCGCGTTGCCCGCGGCGACGTCCACGGACGCCAACTGGCCCGCAAGCCGCCGAAGCGGTCCGAGCGCTTCGGCAATGCGCTCACGCAGGCCCTCGAAGAGCGCCGCCTCGAGCTTTTTGGCACGCGAATCGGCAAGCTCGATGCGGTCCTGCAGCTCGGCAAGCTCGTCGGTGATGAAACGCTCCCCGTTCGCAATCGTTTGCTTCCGCACGTATTCATCCGGCACGGAGTTGAGGTTCGACTTCGTGACTTCAATGAAATAGCCGAAGACCTTGTTGAAGCGGATTTTGAGCGACGCGATGCCCGTTCGCTGGCGCTCGCGCGCTTCGATCTCGATGAGCACGTCCTTGGCGTGCTCACTAAGGCGCCGGTCCTCGTCGAGATCGGCGCTCACGCCCGCGCGAATCACGCCGCCCTCACGCACGAGGGCCGGCGGCTCATCGTTCAGCGTTGCTTCCAGATCCGCCAGGATCGGACGCACGAAGTCCGCGTCGACGAGCGCCGCAAGGGGCGCTTCGACACCGGACGGAGCAGCCTGAAGCATCGCCTGCACCTCCAGCGCCGTCTGCAGGGCCTGCCGAACGGCGCCGAGATCGCGCGGCGACGCGACACCCGCCGCCGCACGGGTCGCCAGCCGCTCCAAGTCGGGCAGGTCACGAAGGGCGCCAAGGGCGCCCTCGCGCGTGGCGCCGTCCTGAATAAACGCCTCCACCTGCGCGTGCCGCCGGCGAATCGCCGCAACATCGAGGAGCGGCTGCGTGAGGCGGCGCCGCAGGAGCCGCGCCCCCATCGCCGTGACCGTTCCGTCCACCGCATGAAGCAGCGAACCCTTTTTTTCGCCGCCGAGCGTTCGAACGAGCTCAAGGTTTCGAATCGCGACTTCGTCGAGCTGCAGGTAGCTACGGCGGTCGTACACCCCCACGCGCTGAACACGAAGCTGCACGCCCGGCTGGCTCGACGCCGCGTACGCAAGCGCCATCGCTGCGGCGCTGCGAACGCTGCTCTCCGCCGGCAGCTTGCCCTCGAGCTCGCCGAGCATCGCGTGGAGCACGCCCTCATCCGCGCTCCCGCCCTCCAGCGTGCGCACCGACAGACCGTCGAAGGACGAGAGCGCGTCCTTCAGGCCCGTGGCGACGTCCGAACCCACGAGCACTTCGCGGCATCCAAGGCGTACCACTTCCGCTAGCGCCGCGGCGTCGTCTTCGAGCGTGCACGCGCGCAGGTCACCGGTGCTCAGCTCAAAGGCGGCAAGCCCCAAAGGGCTGCCCGTGATCGCCACGAGGTAGTTGTCGGCAAAGGCATCGAGGTTTTCCTCCTCGAGGCAGAGGCCCGGCGTGATGACACGCACCACCTCGCGCGGCACGACGCCTTTGACCGTCGAGGGGTCCGCCATTTGTTCGCAAATGGCGACCTTCTGACCTTGCTGAAGCAGCCGCGCGATGTAGCCCGAAGCGGCGTGGTGGGGCACGCCCGCCATCGGGATCTTCGCGCCATTTGGGTCCTTGCCGCGAAAGGTCTGCGTGATGCCAAGTCGTTCCGCAACGACCATCGCGTCGTCGAAGAACATCTCGTAGAAGTCGCCGAGCCGGAAGAAGAGCACCGCGTCTGGGTACGCGTCCTTCGCAGCCAGGTACTGCTGCATGACCGGCGTGTACGACTTCTTCTTCGCCGCGCGTGCCACGGCTACTCGAAGATTTGAACCGCTTGAAGGGGCGTGAGCTCGTACTCGATGAAGCCGTCGCTGTTGCTGTCGAGCGCAAAGAGCCGATCGATGCCTGGGTTGTACACCAGCGCTTCGACAAGCGCGGGCCGCCGCGTGTTCGGGCGGGCGCCCACGTCCCGCGCCAAGTCGCGGGGCGAGCCGGTGATTTGAAAACGCAGCTCCGAATCGTCGTCCGGCACGCGCCCCTGATCGTTGATGGCAAAGGCCACATGCGGGTTCACGTAGGGGGAGCCACTTCGCGCGAAGCTGCTGCGAATCGACGTGGGATCGTTCGGGTCCGCAGGCTGACCGTCCGTATCGATGCGGCAGGCGCCTCCGCTTTCGATGACGCGGTGTTCGACGCCCGTGCCGCTTCCACTGACGAGGTACGCGTTGCGAACGCGCACTTCGTACTCGAAGAAGGCGTCGCCATAGCAGCGGAAGATGAGCGCGGGATCGACCTGCGGTGTTTCAACGGCCAGCGAAAGCGCGCGGGGCTGGGCCGCCACGACACGAAACTGCGGCCGCACCCGGTCGCGCTCGATGTTCTCCTCAAACACCTCGCAGCCCTGCTCTTCCGCGACGCGGCTCGCCGGCGGATCGCTCGTGATGACGAGCAGGTCGCCTTCGTAGCCCACTTCCGGATCGTCCGCGGTGAGGTTCGATGCGGCAATGTCGTCGCCGCCGATGACGCCGCGCGTGCAGAAGAAACCGTCGGCGGCGCTCATGCTCGCGAGCGAGCCCTCGAAGCGCCCAAGACCGCCCACGGCCGCCGGGCGAACGGCCTCGTAGCGCGCCCGCCAGGTTTCGTCGCGCGAGAGCCAAGGATCGCCACTCACGCACAGGTACGATGCGTCCTCGCCCCACACACGCGTCATAAACGCCGGGCAGCCGGCATTGTCGCCCTCGCCGCCGAGCTCGAGCACATCGAGGCGTGGGTCGCCTTCCGCCGAGGGCTGGCCGTTTTCGTCGAGCAAACCAGGACTGCCGCGAAACGAAAGCACGGGAGCGCCGACCAACTGCACCGGATCGGCGACCAGTGTGCCGACCCGCGCGCGGTGACGCTGCGACGCATAGATCACATCCGTCTCCACCGTGCCGCCGCAGCCATCCGCGTCGCCGAACCCGCGGCACCCGGCGTCAAGGTCCAGGATATCCACAACGACGAAGGTGCCGTTGGTCAGCCCCACGGCCACAAAGACGCCGCGCAGCTGCGAAGGCGACCGGTCGTCGTCGGCGACGCATGGGTCATCCGACGGGAAGGATGGCGTGAGCACGCCAAGCGAGATCGCGTCGGCGGGCAGCCGAACGCGGTCGCCGCGGCCTTCTCCAATGCGCACGGGAATCAGGTTGCCGAAGCTCGGCGCGCCTTCAGTGTAGTCCAGCACCAGCACGGACTGGTCCACAGCGTCAATGGCGTAGAGGAAGCGCGCCGAATCGGTCATCACCCCATCGACGTTCTCGGGCACCGCCGGCGTAACGGCGAGGCGAAGGACCGGAACACCCGGCGAAAGGGGCGGCAGCGGCGTAAGCGCGCCACCTGCGCCGATCGTGAAGCGATGAATGATCGGCAGGGCCGAGTCCGCGACCAGCAGCGTGTCGCCATCCACCACCAGCGACTCCGGTTTGGCCGACGGCATGTCGTCCGCGCCCAGCACGATCGGGTCGCCCGGCTCGGCAGCGCTCGGCTCTTGGAGCCCTGCGGGCAAGTTGCAGGAGTGACGCTCTTCGCTCGGCTCGCCGAGCGTGGCTTGAGCAAAGGTCGTATCGAGCGCCGTCGCCGATGCGTCCGTCGGCTGCGTCAACGCGCCGGAGTTCGGATCCCGAACGATGGACACGATCGTGCCGTCGCGGGGCATCGACACAAAGAGCGCGTCGCCGCTCGGCGAAATGACCAAGTCCGTCGGGCCGTCGGGCAGCGAAACGACGCCTTCTTCACGGAGGTTTGTTCGCAGCGCTTCCGAGTGAAAGCGCGCCGTGTTGATCCACTGCACGGAGCGTGAGCCGAAGTTGGCGACGTACGTAAGCGTGGGATCGCTGGGCACGACAACACCGCTGGGCGCTTCCCCGACGCGAACGAAGGTGAAACCCGGCACGAGCACGTTCGCGTCGAGGGTGACGTTCAGGCGCAGGTCGACGGCGCCGACCTCGCCGCTTGCCGTCTGCGTGACCAGCGCGATGGTCGCATAGCGGTTTTCGTCCGGGTCCCCTTCGCACAGCGTCTGATCGACGAAGACGCGCTCCGTCGAGTCAAAGCACGCAAAGGCGACATCGCCCGGCCGCTCGAACGTCGGCGGCGACACGATCGTCGGATCCTGCTGGCACGCGGCCATAAGAAGAAGAAACACGCACCCGAGCCCTTGGCGTAGCGAAAGACCGCGGCGGCGGCGCAACGCCGCATCATCGCCCGATACCGCGTCGTGGACCGCCAGGACGGCGGGGCCGGCGCAAGCGCGCCCGGAACTAGGTAGGTGACGGCAGTGCATCGGTCGTCTCAGATCAGCTCACGCCGCGTATTGGGTCGACCGAGAAAGCCGAGGGGCTCGGGCGAGCATTCGCGGTCGGGGTCGAACTCGGAGACGTTGTCCAAGCACTCGAACATCGGCTCGAGGTCGAGAACCCGGACGATCGACGCCTGGAAATCGACGACGTAGAGGAGGTTAGCGTCCTCGTCCGGATTGTCGCTCGCCTCGCTGAACGCAAGCTCGAAGGCGCCGCCCAAGCCGCGAACGATGCCGACGAGCCGACCTTGGTCCACATCGAGCACATAAACGTCTCGCGTATCAAAACAGCTGACAAAGGCCAGCGTTCGGTCCGAGTCCTCGAAGCGCCGCACTTCGAGCCGCGAGGGACCAATGCCGACCTCCATGATGTCGCGAACCTCGAGAATCGCGTTGTCCTCGCTCAGGTCCACTGAAAGGAGCGCCCGCGGACGGCGCGAAAGCACGTAGGCGCGCCGAACGCCCTCACGCGGGTCGAAACGCAGAGCGCGCGTATCGCCTACGCCTGCGCCGCCCGTGTCCACGCCTGCGAGAAAGGCGGCGCCGGCATCGTAAAGGTAGCTTCGCGTCACGTCGCGTGGCGACGCGTCGAGGGCGACGCCCACGCGGGAGATCTCCGGCGCGAGCGCGTTCGGCACCCACAGGCGCCGCGGCAGGCCGTCGAAGGACGGCTCGAGGCTCACGGTGACGAGTTCGCGCGGCAGACCCTCGAGCACGTTCACGAGAAAGGGCGTGCCCAGCAGGCCGCCATTTGCCTCGACGACAAAGAGGCTCATGCGCCCCCCGCGGTGCGCCGTCACGACGTATTGGCCGAAGCCCGCGGGTCCGCCGAGTTCCTCTAGCGGTCCCGTGGCCAGCGCGACGGGATCGGAGGGCAGCGTGATGTCCTGGGCCTCCGCAAGCGACTGGTCCGACTCGCGGTTCGCGTTCGCGCAGCGATGGCGGCGGGGGTCGCCGACGAGGGAAGACTCGAAGCCGCCGTCGGCGCCGCAGTTCATCCCGCCGGCGTCGTTCACGTCCACAAAGGTGAGGTCCGCGTCGCTGCGCACCGAAAGGTACACGCGTTCGCCGCCGCTCGGCGTCTCTGCCACGGCAATCCCGGACGCAAAGCTGCCAATAAAGACCTCGCTCGTGAGCACGCCGCTCTCAACGCTCACGTCGAGCGTGTCTTCCAGGTCTTCGCTCTGCGGATCCTCGGAAGGGATGATGCCGCACGTATCGCGCTCCGCCGCCGGGCGGTCCCCACACTGCGCGCGAAGCCTCATGTTCAACGCGCCGAGGTCATAGCGATGAAGCGAACCGCTGTTGAAGCGGAGGGTGAAGTTCGAGTTCGCGACAAAAAGGCTTTCGCCCGTGACGGCGATGGCCGTGGGAAAGTTCAGGCGCCCCGTTGGCGGCGGGGTCCCGTCGTCGTTGCATCCCACCAGGGCTACGCCGATCGCGATCAGAACGACCCTCTGGACCGCGGAAAAGAAAGGCATACGCGGAACCTAGCGGAGTTTCGGGGGTGGGCAACCGCGAGCCGCACTCGCCCGAACGGAACGTTCAGCAGCCTATCGCGCCGTGCGGTAGTAACTGAGCTGAAGCGTCTCCGAGCTGCACCCACTCCCCGCCGAAAGTTGAGGCTCGGGGAGGTAGACCCATGCGATCTCTCAGTACATGCGCTGGGGTACGACGGCCCCGGTTCCGCTCCGAAAGCACGCGCTCGGACCCGTCGTGCTCACACGCGGACCGCAGTCCGAAGGGAAGCAGCACCTGGCTGTGCACGACTTCGCCCGCCCGTCCCTCGCCGCCCATCATTGGATGCCGTGCGGTGCGGTCGAATGCCGGGGCGTCCGGAGTCATCGACGCGTCCGCGACGCCCGGATCGTCGTCTCCGCAGCCGGAGCAAGCGGCAAGTCCAACGGCAGCTACGACGATAAGCGCTGGCGGAGAAGCTCGTGGAACCCGTCGCGAAGCAAGGTCAGTGGCGGCTGGGCGAGCGATGTCCGACCAGGCCGCGATGCGCCGTCCGGAAATCGACCCCTGAAAATCAATCACCCCAAGGGTTGAGTACTTCGCTGCCGGGCGACGGGCGGTTCCGCATCGTCACCATTTCCACCATCGCCGCCGGCGCGTCCATCATCGTCGCCATCTCCGTCATCCGGGGACGTCGCATGCTGGAGGGGCGGCGAACCGCTTCGAGCGTCAACGTCGCGTCCTGCGAGAGCGACGTCACCACCAGCGCGCGATCTTGGAAGCCCGGCTTCTTCACTTCGAGGTTGACGCGGTCGCTTCCGGACGGCTTCGGGACGTCGATCGGCGTGTTGCCGATGAAAGCTCCGTCCAGCCAAACCTCCGCGCCCACGGGCTCGGTGGTCAGGGTGAAGGTCTCCGGCGCAGCGGGCGCCTCGACACCGGCCGGTTCCGGGTCCGGCTGGACCTCCGGCTCCGGCTGGGGTTCGGGCTCGGGCGTAGGCTCGACTTCCGGCGAGTTCGCCACGACCGGCGGATCGCCGTCGCCTCCGAAGGCGAAGAACCCGCCGACGCCGCCACCGATCAGAAGAACGACGACCGCGATGAGCAGACCTTTGCCACCGCCGCTGCTCTCTGCGGGCGCAGCCACGCTTTCCGACGTTTCGAGGGCGAAGCTGCGCGTCGTCTCTTGAGCGACCGTTCCGACGCCCGCTTCGACGCGCTCAAGGTCCTCGAGGAGCTCGGCCATCGACTGGTAGCGCTGGTCAAGCTGCTTCGCCATCGCCTTGAGAATGACGGCTTCGAGGTCCTCCGGAATCGACTCCACCTTTTGACGCGGTGGCGTGGGCTCCTCGTAGAGGTGCTTCGTAAGGATGCCCATGAGATGTGCACCGGCGAGTGTCCCTTCGATGCGGAC
>JBCCRV010000334.1:0-7905 GCA_039201085.1 Myxococcota bacterium
GCCACGCCGAGGAGGAATGACGCCGCATCGGTGCCTCCCGCATGCCCCGAACAGACGCAAGCGAACACTGGGGTTAGTCAAGGGGCACCTCCAAGAAGCGTTTTAGAAGCGCAGCTCCGCGATGTTGGCTCTTTTCCGGATGAAACTGGCACGCAAAGACCGACGCTCTCGCCACCGCGGCGCACACGCCACCGCCATAGTCGGCGCGGGCGACCGTAAGCGCTGCATCGTCGGGCACGCAGTGGTAGCTGTGAACAAAGTAGAAGTAGGCCCCCGCTTCGACGAAGGGGTGATCGCCATCGATGGGGGTCCAAGCCATGTGCGGAATTCTTGGCGCGCGCGTTTCGTCAAAGCGCACGCAACGACCCGCAAAGTAGCCGAGCCCTTCGGCGCCCGGCGCTTCTTCGCTCCCTTCAAAAAGGAGCTGCATGCCAAGGCAGATGCCAAGGTAAGGCCGGCCCGAATCGAGGTGGGAGCGAAGCGCTTCGCGCCGGACTGGCGTCAGCGCGCGCGCGCCAGCTGCAAAGCCGCCCTGCCCCGGCACAAGCAGCCGCTCGGCGTTTGCGATGTCCTCCGCCGAGCTGCCCACGCGCGGAGACGCACCTACGCGACGCAAGGCCCCAAGCACGCTGTGCAGGTTTCCAAGACCAAGATCCAAGACGGTGATCGAGCGCGCGTCGCTCACTCCGTTAGCGTTCCCTTCGTGGAGGGGACGCCAACGGAACGGGGATCGATCTCGCACGCCTGGCGAAGGGCCTTTGCAAAGGCCTTGAAGGTGATTTCAAGAATGTGGTGAAGGTTCTCGCCTTCCTCCAACACGACGTGAAGGTTGCACTCCGCACCGCGGGCAAAGCCTTCGAAAAAGACCTCGGCAAGTTCCACATCGAATTCGCCAACCTTTGCCTTCGGTAGCGGGACCTGCCAGCGGAAGAATGTGCGGCCCGACAGGTCAAGGCAGCAGCTCACGCGCGCTTCGTCCATGGGCAGCGTCGCCCAGCCGTAGCGGCGAATGCCCTTCTTATCTCCGAGACTCTCCTTCACGGCGCGCCCGAGCGTGATGGCAAGGTCCTCCGTCGTGTGGTGACCGTCGATCTCGATGTCACCCTCAGCATCGATCTCGAGGTCGAAAAGTCCGTGCCGGGCCAGCTGCTCAAGCATGTGGCTCAAGAACGGTAGGGGCGTCTTGATCCGATGCGCACCCGTACCGTCCGGGTCGACGGCCACGCGAATCGACGTCTCCTTTGTGCGACGCTCAAGCGAACTTCGTCTCGCCATACCCCGTTCATAGACCAGTGGGCTTGGATGGCAAAGAAAGCCAGAGCTCATCCCAAAAATCGCCGTGGCCAGGTTTTGACGCTGCGCGGAACTCAGCGTGTCCTGACAGCCGAAGTAGATGCCGAGCATTTTCGAGTGCGCGGATGGCTGAAGGCCGTGTGCACTGGCAGAAACCTGGCCGCGGCGAGCTTTGGGATGAGCTCTACTCCTCGAGCTCGGCCTGAAGCTTCAGCAGCTCGGGGTGGTCCGGCTCGTAACCCATCGCCAGCTTGAGGTGCAGCTTGGCGTTCGCGCGGTCTCCTTGGCGCAGCGACGTCCGCGCCTTGTCGTAGAAGGGTTTGGCCTTGAGGCCAAGCCGGGCCACTTTGGCCTTCTTCGGCTCGCCAAGGCGAAGCTCGCCCGTGCGCAGACCTTCGTCGTAGCGGGCCCGCGCGGAGGGATCGCGGAGCACCCGATACGCCTCGGTGCCTCGCCGAAAGATCTGCGCTGCACGCTCCGCGCCGCCGTGGTTGTCTGGATGGTATTTGAGCGCGAAGGTCCGAAAGCCGTCGCGAACGGCGTCCGCGTCCGCACCGGGTTCGAGCCCAAGGAGCGTGTAATAGTCGAGCTGATCCAGCCGATCCGACACAGACCACCCTAGCTTTCGGCGTACTTGTCGTCGAGACGGGCCGCCATCGCGTGCGTCGCACCCACGTCGACTTCGCCCACGAGTCGAATCTCCGCCGTACGCTCCGTTCCGCTGCGAGGGTCGACGGCGCGCACGGCGAGGGTACCGCCCGCGTCCAGCATGAAGGAAACGCTGATGGGATGACCCCTTCGGGCGGCTTCGCCGAGCTCGAGCGTGATTTGACCGAGCACTTGGTTTTCTTCGGCCCGCCGCGACTCACCCTGGCAAACGCGAAGCACGACGGTTTCTTGATCGTCGCGTCCCACAGAAAAGGTGCGCTCCTGTTCGGTGGGCACGGCTGCATTCCGGGCGATGATCGGCTCACAAAAGCCGCCAACGGTCTCCAGGGCGAGGGTCAGGGGCGTCACGTCAACCAAAAGGGGCGGTCGCGCTTCGGCGAGCGTTTGGTCGCCCCACGTGTTCGCGTCCGGGGGCGGTGCGGCGGACGGATCGTTGGGCGCATCGGGCATCGCCGGGAGGTCCGGTAGGTCATCCAAGCTGGGCAGATCGCTGGCAGCAGGCGCCGCCACCACCACCATCGGCGCCGCAAGAATGGGCGGCGGCATCGCGGGCTGCGCCTCAGAGGGCACGGACATACGCAGGCTCGGTGGACGCACCGTCGGCGTCGGCACGTTCATCGGCACGGGTGGCGCTGGAGGCCGCGCCGGAATCTCTTCAAGGTCAAGATCGTCGAGCAGGTCGCCTTCGTCGAAATCCATGCCCGTCGCATCGACGTGCGGGATGGCCGTGACCTCTTCGGCGGCGACAAGCTTCGGCGGCGCCGCTCGTCGAAGCGCGACGCGACCGATACGCCCTTTCGCGCGGGAGGTCGCCAGGCTGCGGCCCTGAATCGCTGCGCCTTGCGCCACGACGAGATCGGGATCGATCTCCGCCCGCGGCTCCCGACCGAAATACTCGGCGACCATGCGACGAACGAGGGGCATGCGCGTCGAACCGCCAACGAGGATCACCCGATCGATTTGCGTTGGGCGAACGCCGGCAGACGCCATCGCCCGCTCGCACACGTCGAAGGTTCGCGCGAGAAGCGGCATCGCCATCGCATCAAGCCCCTTCGAGGTGAGTCGATAGTCGAGATCGAGCGCACGTCCTCCCTGGCCGAAGGCGAGCTGCTCCATCGAGACGTGCACCTCGGGCTGCGACGAAAGCTGGCACTTCGCCCATTCTGCAGCGGCGCGCAAACGCTCGTAGGCGGGGCGCGCTTCGCGAAGATCGACACGATGCTGAACGAGAAAGGTCTCCGCCATCTGCTCGGCGATCAGGCCGTCGATGTCATCGCCGCCGAGGTACGTGTCGCCGGCGGTGGCCGCGACCTCAAAGATCTCGCCGGCGAGATCCAGAATGGTGATGTCGAAGGTGCCCCCGCCCAGGTCAAAGATCACCACGCGCTCTCGCTCAGCGCGTCCGTAACCGTAGGCTAAGGCTGCCGCCGTAGGCTCGTTAAGAATGCGAAGGACGTCGATGCCGGCAACCCGCCCCGCCGCCTTCGTGGCCGAACGCTGAAGCTCGTTAAAGTTCGCAGGCACGGTGACGACAGCCTTCTTGACCGATCGCCCAAGGGCACGTTCGGCGACGGCGCGAACCTCGCGCAACACGAAGGCGCTGATCTCACTCAGCGTGTAACGCTCGCCCCGAGCCTGCACGAGCACGCCGCCGGTATCGCTCGCCACGAAGGGAAAGGCAAAACGCGATTGCGCGCGCCGCACCTCTTCGCAGTCGAAGGGTCGGCCGATGAGGCGCTTTACACTGTAAATGGTGTTTGTCGCGTCGATGAGACGGCGCTGACGGGCGGATGCACCCACCAGCACCCGACCGTCCGGGTGAAAGGTGACTGTGGAAGGGATCAGCGGCTGGCCGTCGCTTCCAGGAAGCACGTGCACCCCCCGCTGATCGGCCAAGGCCACCACGCTATTGGTGGTGCCGAGGTCGATGCCGAGTACGTCATCCCCCCCCGACTCCATCACGACTCGTCGTCGCCCGCCTCGGCGCCGGCTTCGCCGTTCGCGCTGCTGTCGCCGGCGTCGTTAGCCTCGGCGTTCGTTTCTGCCGAGGGGCCTTCGACGGCGCCTTCGCCTTCGACGCCGCCGTCGCCATCGACGCCCTCGGCGTCCTCGACTTCTTCGCGGGGGACCGGTTCGATGTCGACTACCTTCTCGCCCTCGCCAAGGCGAATGATGATCACGCCCTGCGTGTTTCGGCCCGCTTCACGAATTTCCGAAACGCGCGTGCGTATCACCTGACCGCCATCGGTGATCACCATCAGACCGTCGTCTGGATCGACGAGCCGCAATCGCACCTGCTCGCCGTTTCGTTCCGACGTCTGAATCGCCACAATGCCGAGGCCCCCACGCTTCTGAACCTTGAAGCTCCGGTCGCTCACGGCTTGGCCGTCGGCGTCGTGTGTGAGCAGCGGCGTACGCTTGCCGTAGCCGTTGGCGGAAATCGAGAGCACCTGCTGGCGCGTTTCGTCGTCGACCACGTCCATGCCGATGACCCGGTCGCCTTCACGAAGCTCAACGCCTTTTACGCCCATGCTGCCGCGGCCCATCGCGCGTGCGTTTTCTGCCATGAAGCGAATGCTCATGCCTTGCGCCGTACCGATGAGCACGCTCTTGTCGTTTTCCACGATGCGTGCCGTGAGCAGCTCGTCGCCTTCCGCGATGCCGACGCCGATGATGCCCGTCTGACGGATCTTCTCGTAGGCGCTGAGCGGCGTTCGCTTTACGCGTCCCATAACCGTACAGGTGATTAGGCTCGTCTCTTCGGAGAACTCGCGAATCGGCACGATGGCCGCCACGCGGTCGTCGTCGCCGAGGCCGACGAAGTTCACAACGGCTCGGCCCGATGAACTTCGACCCTTCTGTGGGATCTCAAAGACGCGTTTCAAAAACGCTTGGCCATTCACCGTGAGAAAGAGAAGGTAGGCGTGCGCATTCACGCTGAAGACCCACTGAGCAAAGTCCTCGTCGCGCGTGTCCATGCCGCGCGAGCCCTTTCCGCCGCGCGACTGGGCCCGATACTCGGTGAGGGGAACGCGCTTGATATAGCCCTTATGGCTGACCGTCACGACGACCTCTTCGTCGGCAATGAGATCCTCCATCGAGATGTCGCCGGCCGCGTCCATGATTTCCGTGCGACGCTCGTCGCCGTACTTCTCACGGATCTCCGTCAGCTCTTCGTGAATGACCTCCATCAGGCGCACGTCGCTGCCGAGAATCTCGCGCAGGTAGCGGATCCGGTCCGCCAGCTTGCCGTACTCACCGGCGAGCTTTTCGCGCTCGAGGCCGGTGAGGCGCGAAAGGCGCATCTCCAAGATCGCCTTCGCCTGCCGCTCACTGAGCCGATACTCGCCGCGCGCCTTGGCTTCTTCGATCTCATCGTCGGGACGGCCCGCGCGTCGAATGAACTCTTCAAGGCCCTTGAGGGGAAGCTCCATCAGACGCGCGCGCGCTTCGTCCGGGTCCTTCGAATTGCGAATCGTTTGCACGACGAGGTCGACCTCGGTCACGGCCATGCCGAGACCTTCGACGAGCTCGAGCTGGGCGAGGGCTTGCTTGAGCTCGTAGCGCGTTCGGCGCGTCACCACATCGCGGCGGTGATCGATAAAGTGAACGAGCGCGTCCTTTAGCGTCAGCAGCTTCGGACGCTGCCCCACGATGGCCAAGCAGTTCACACCGAAGGTCGACTGAAGGGCCGTCATTCGATAGAGCGAGTTGAGCACGATCTCGCCGTGCGCATCGCGCTTGAGCTCGATGACCATGCGCATGCCGTCACGGTCCGACTCGTCGCGCAGATGGCTGATGCCTTCGATGCGCTTGTCGCGCACGAGGTCCGCAATCTTCTTGAGGAGCTCGGCCTTGTTGACCTGGTAGGGGAGCTCCGTGATGACGATATGCTCACGGCCCTTGCCGCTGGGCATCTCTTCGATGATGGCGCGGGCGCGCATGACCACCCGGCCCCGGCCCGTTCGGTAGGCCTGCACGATGCCTGCGCGGCCGTAGATATAGCCCGCCGTCGGAAAGTCCGGGCCCTTCACGCCGAGGCGATCGCCGTCGTCGCGCATCAGGTCGTCGACGGTGAGCTCGGGGTCTTCGATGAGGCGCAGGGTGGCGTCGACGACCTCACGGAGATTGTGCGGCGGAATATTCGTCGCCATGCCGACGGCGATGCCGCCGCTGCCGTTGACCAGCAGGTTCGGAAAGCGCGACGGAAGGACGAGGGGCTCGCGCTCCGAGTCGTCGAAGTTCGGACCGAAGTCGACGGTCTCCTTTTCGATGTCCGCCATCAGCTCGGAGGCCAGGCGGGACATGCGCACCTCGGTGTAGCGCATGGCCGCCGCCGGGTCGCCGTCAACGCTTCCAAAGTTGCCTTGGCCGTCCACGAGCGGGGCCCGCATCGAGAAGTGCTGCGCCATGCGGACGAGCGCGTCGTAGACGGCCGAATCGCCGTGCGGGTGGTACTTACCCAGCACGTCGCCAACGATGCGCGCAGACTTCTTGTAGGAGCTCGAGGCGGTGACCTTCTGGTCGTGCATCGAGTAGAGGATTCGCCGGTGCACGGGCTTGAGGCCGTCGCGGGCATCGGGAATAGCGCGCCCGATGATGACGCTCATCGCGTAATCGAGATACGATCGGCGCATCTCGTCTTCGATGGTCACGGGCAGCTTTTGAGGTTCAGCCATGGCGGCGGACGCTATCGCGTTTCGCGCGCGCGCGCACGCGCGGTATATAAGGTGTGGAAGTTTTTTTTCGGCGGCTACGCCTCAGGCGAACGCATCTGCGCAACCCCGTCACAATGCGCCAACAAGATTGGCATATACGCGCAGATTAGTAGTGTTTATTTAGACAGTGCGCTGGCCCATCCCTTGCGCAACACTCAAGCGATGGCGCGGACCGTACGACACGCATTCTTCGCGGCGATCGCCCTTGTGGCCTTTGCCCCCGGATGCACGAGCGGAGCGTCGCCGACCTTGCCGATCCCGCCGCCGCTCGCGGCCGCAGAAGCCCCCGAAGCCGGCTTCACGACCATCCGCGGCACCGGCGCCATTGGCGGCGCTCTCGTCGTCGCCTACAACGAAACGCTGGAAACGGGCGTGATCGAGCCCGCAGCGGACGACGGCAGCTTCGAGCTGCGGCTCGAGGCGCGCGGCGGCGACGCGATCACCGTGTGGCAGCAGGTCGGCACGGACTCGAGCGGCCTACTGAGCTTGGTTGTCCCCGAGCGCTGAACCCGCGCACCAACCATTGGGAGCGGGCCCTACCACGCCGTTGCGCGAAGTTCCTCTTGTTGTCGCTCATACGCTTCCAACGCCCGCAGATAGCGGCGCGGTCCGGTCGCATGAAGCGCCACGCCAATGAGCGTCGAGAGCGCACCCGCCGCGATCATGGCGATTCCCAAATGCTCCAGCTGCAGTCCACTCTGGTCGCACGGCGGCGAAACGCAGTCGAGATCCGCGGCGCCAAGAATGTACACAAACGGGCCCGTAACGAGGCTGGCGACACCCATCGCCCAGAGCGCAGACCAAGCATGAAACGTTCGTCGAGGCGGCCGCAGCACCTCGTCACTTAGCGCCGGAGTCGGAGGGTCCGGAAGACGGAGCGAAGCGCGAAAATCGAGCGCCCCGGCCGGCGGCGAAATCGGCTGCGCTTCGGCGAGCGAGTTCGAGGTGACGACGAGAGCTGCGGCGAGAAGAGCAAAGCGAATCATAGGCCGTCCCTTCTTCAAACCACATGCCAAACCCTCGCCCCCGTTTCTCTTCGAGAAACCCCCGCTTTCGTTGGGAAACCCGGCCACTCCGGCCCATTCCACCACAACACGTGTGAGCGCTGGCCACACACATCCGCACGCGGACCCGTTCGACGGCATAGGAAGGCGGGGGCGAGGGGCTTCACCCAGAGGCGCGTTGGGGTCCGACGCCAACGGCGGCGGCGTGGACCGCGAGCGCA
>JBCCRV010000335.1:0-7902 GCA_039201085.1 Myxococcota bacterium
CGACGCCGCGTTCGACGTCGACAAGCTCCGGCGAACTCTCCCGTTCTGCCGTTTCCTGTAGCGGACCGGACGTTCCTGAAAAATGCCAAACGGCTTCATACGCCGACCATAGCCGCCGAGGATTCTCCGGCATGACGCCCCCGCCAAAGACCAGCTCGATCGTGGCCACGCCAAGCGCCGGAAGTTCCGGCAGCCGGACCCACGCCACGAGCAGACCCGACGCTCGGTCGAAGCGCTCGATCTCGTGCTCGAGGACCGAACCGGACGCGTCGACAAAGCCGATGTCCCGACCGTCCTCTTCGGCGAGCGAACTCAGGTCGTCGTCTCCTTCGATCCGAACCAGGAGCGCAAAGTTGGAGAGCACCACGTTCGCCGTTGAACGCACGCTGAGGGTCTTACGCGCCGCGCCACACGCCGCCGCGGGGGTGGGAGACGATTCGCGGTCCGCCGGCAGCACGCATACGGGACGGCACGCACCGGCGACGCAACGTGCCTCTGCGCCACACTCGGACGCTTCGCAGGCCGCGTCGAACCGAACGCGAACGAAGCGCCTTCGACTCTCCTCGAACGCACCTTCAACACGCTGCGTGGCCACGACCGATCCGTCGGCTCGCAGCAGATCCGCCTGAACGCGAAATCGCCGGCTGGCGTCGCCGCCGACCGGCGCGAGCGGCTGCGTGACCGGGAGCGAGACGCCGTCCGCCCCCAACGGGTAGGCGATCTCTTCAGGAGGACCGTCCGCGGGGAAGGACGAGATTCGCAACGTGGTGGCATTCGCCAATACTTCGACGTCCGCCCCGATCACGACAAATACGCTGGTGCTAGGAACGTCCGAACCGCCGCACGCGAATCCCAGGGTCAGCGCTGCTGCAAGAACCACGCGCATTGGCAAACGAGTGTAGTCGTCGTGCTTCAAAATCGGTAGCCGGCACGGTACATGGAGCATGACACACGCGCCGGTGGCTTGGATCCCCACGGCGGACGCACACGCGGCCACCGGTGGATGGGGCGCGGTACGCAGAGCACGACTCCGTCGTTGTAACTGGAGAGCATCGCATAAGTGGAACAGAGGTCGCCGTTCAGACCAAAAAGCCGGGAAGCCGTGCATTCTTTCGGTTCAGGTAGTCGTTCCAATAGTTGGCGCGCTCGGCCCGCTCGTGGTCGCCAAAGCCGTTTCCTTCGCCGAGCATCTCCCAATCGGACGGGCCAAGGCCAAAGCAGCGCATGATGTCCTGAAGAAGGTACGAATAGAAACGGCCCACGGGACGCCATTGGTAACGGTCCTGCTCGTACTGAATCGGCCGCTGTTGGTAGTCCAGAAACTGGCCCGTCCGAATCTGCCCGCCGCCCGAACCGAGTGTGACGATCGGAATATTGTTGCATCGATGGCCATCGCCGGCGCCTTGGGTGTTGGTCCAAAGCAGGATCGAGTTGTCGAGCATGGTCCGGCCGTTCGCTTCCACGACCGAGTCCATGCGCTCCGCAAGGTCGAAGAAGTAACCCGCCTGCGTTTGGTAGTAGTCGCGGTCCGTATCGTCGTGGTCCTGCCCCGGCTCGCGGACTTCGTGATGGGAGTTGCCGTGAAAGATCACGTGTCGCGGGTTCGCCGTGGCATGGGTACCGTTGATGATCGCGATGCGGGTCAAATCGCAGGTGAAGGACGACACGATCATTTCGTTCAGCGAGTCGTAAATCTCCCGTGCGTGGTCGTATCCATCCACCTCCAAAGCTTGAACACCCGGAACGGAACAAACGGCGCTCCGACGCCCGGCAATGTCCGATCGCAGTTCGTTAACGCGATCGAGATACTGTTCGAGCGTGCGGCGATCAGCACCGCTTAGACGGCGTGCCTCTAGGGTCCGTCGAACTTCGGGAAGCGCCGCATCAAGGGCCGAGATCTGCCGCTCTTGGGCCGTCGGCCCCGCGCTTTCCACGTCCGCGAGGTCGCCAAAGAGCCGGTTGTAGGTCGCGCGCATGCTCGTCTCCGACGGGATGCTCATGCCATCGCGGTGCGAGATACTAATCCAGCGCATCGCGCCGCCGCTGAGGTTCATGAAGGGCGCGATGCGAATCGCTCGCAGGTGCGGCTCCGCACCGTAGATGCGTTCGTCGAGCAGGGCATCGATGGAGTGGCTGCTGACCGGAAACGCGTTGATGCGCTCGCCCGTTCCGGTGGTGCTCTTTCGTCCCGAGCAGGAAGCGCTCAACGGAATGCTCGTGTTGTGGTTCTGTTCTCGACTCGGTGAATCGAGCCCACGAATCAGATTCATTTTGGGATAGAAGCGACGGAAGCGGTTGCCCAGCACCCGGTTGATGGACCGGTCGCCAAAGTCGGCGAGGGGCATGGCATGCGCGTTGTCTTCGAGGCGCTCGCTCGGGTCAACGCTCGTCTCATGCCAGTTACGCGCGTACACGCCGAACTTGCTGACGAACACCACCAGACGCAGCGGAACGGCATCTGCCTGCGCTTGCAGGTGAGAAGGCGCGAGGCTCTGCAAGAACGGAAGGCTGAGTACCGATCCGCCAAGGCCTCGAAGAAATGAGCGACGATTGCGATGGATGATGCTCATGGGTTCACTCTCCGGGTGCGAAGGATGGTTTCTAGGTAGGCGCTGTGAAGGAGGTCGAGAATCGTCCCGCTGCCGTCGAGTGTTTCGAACATCCGTGCCATGTGGCACTGATCGGCGTTGTCGAGATCGGTGCGAAACTGCGCGAAGGTGTAGTAACGACGGGCAATGCACGCCGCGACCTGGTCGCTCGCGGCGAGCGCGTCTACGAGCTCCAGGGACCCGCTCACGTCCACGGAGTTGCCGTCGATCGTGATTGTGGAGGCGGAATCGATCGCGTAGCTCTCCACCAGCTCCCCTTCCACAAAGTGATCTTCCTGCGTACGAAAGCGGCCCAGCGAATCGAGGTCTTCGAAGGCGAAGCCCAGGGGATTGATGGCGTCGTGGCATGCGGCACACTCCGGTGCGGAGGTCTGCGCAGCCGTGATCTCCCGACCCGTTACCGCCGTGGGATCGGGGTTCTGCTCCTCCCGCATCGAGATCACGTCGTCCCCAGGAAACTCGAGCTCTTCGCAGAGCACGTTTCGCAGCAAGAAGACCCCGCGAAGAATCGGCGACGTGCGGGCGTAGCCGTTCATAAGCACCGGTGGACGAAGCAATACGCCTCGCGCGATGGCGGCTTCCTCCGGTTCGTCGCCCTCATTCCACGGCTGCGCCCCAAGGACCTCGGCAAGGTCCTCGCTCGTGGCAAAGGACTCGTTTCCGAGAAGCAAATCCGCCACCGTTCCCTCCTTTTCGTACACGACGTAGTCGACAAAGCGCCGAAGCTCCTCGGCGGCCTCCGCCACGTAGGACTCGCCATCGATGCCCCGAAGGAATGCCTCCGTCGTATCGGCTGCGGGCACGACACGAACGCCAAGCCACCGCTCGAAGAAGGTCGTGGTCTTGGCCCGGCCCCGCGCGCCGCGGAGCAAACGGCTGACTTCGTCACGCAGGACCTCACCCTCCAGCGCCCCCGCCTCGGCCAGCGCGAGCAGCGGCTCATCGGGAATCGCGTCCTCGATCATGAAGGCGAGTCGGCTCGCGAGCGCGAACTGATCGAGCTCCACCTCCGGCCCATCACCGTGCTCGAGGTGAAACAAAAACTCCGGAGCGAGCATCATGGCGACCACGAGGCCTCGCTGACCCTGCTCGTTCAGTACCTGCATGAAGTGCAGGAGCTGTGCGTCTGTCAGCGGCCGGCGAAAGAGCCGGCGCCCAAGGCCGGCCACCAAGGCCTCGCGGCACGCGCTGCTGTCGAGAGAATCGCAGCCGTGAAAGCGCTCGAGGGACCGCTCCGCCTCCGCCGTTTCGCCCACGGCATCGAAGACGCGAAGGATCGCCTCGAGGTATTCGCGGTTTGTATTCTGCTCGAAAGCTCCCTCGTTGAGCGTGTCGCCTTCCCGCTGAACGCTCTCCAAAGGCACCTCAACGGCAGCCAGCACGTTTTCGCCGAAGGCTCGTTCGATCGAGCCCGTCAGCTCCCAGTAGGAGAGGCGACGGAGGGGGCGGACGGTCGACCGCTCACCGGCTTCGTCGCATGCGAAAGCAGTGCGGGACCCGTCGAGCGAGGTGTCGCCGGGTCCGCCCGCTACGCCCGGTACCTCCAGGCCGTCGGGGCCGCCGCTTCCTGTGATGTCGCCGGCGCAGCCGATGAACGAACTGACGCCGAGTCCGATGAGCAATGCGGTGGTCTCACGTATTCTGCGCACTTGGCCTCCTTCTTCGCGTAGCGACGCGGCTACGAACCTCACGCTAGCGGCGCACGGGGGCGGGACGTGTTACCGCCGTGTCGGGGGGCGGGTGGCGAGCGAAAACGACTCTTTTCCCCGGCAAAACTTGAGCGCCCACGCGCATCGCCGCACGGTGCTTCATCGCTGACGCCGGTCTAGGGTCTGCAGTCGCGAATGAGCTCTACGGCGGACTCGTTCGCATCGTACACGGCGGCGAGCACGCCGCTTCCGAGGACCTGGAGCTGTGCTTCATCTACGTCGCTGGCGATCGTTCGGCCACTGAGGGCATCGACGAGGGTGCGGTCCAGCGTGAGGGCATAGGCGCGCCCATCACCCCTGAAGCGCAGGGCGACCGGCGCTCCGGAAAGCGGTAAGTACGTACGCTCCCCGAGGTCCGCAGCGTCGCGCACGTCGAGCCCGGAACCGTCGAACCAGGCGAGCACGCCCGCACGACGGCGGCGGCGCGCTACAAAACCGCGGCGCAAACATCGGTCCCTTCGAACGTCCTTGAGTCCGGCTTGGTCCTTCCGGCGCTGGCAGTGCGAGTCGCACGCTGGACCACGCACCGCAGCCTCGATACGATTTCCCGTGGGGTTTCGGGATCAGGAGCTGTCGCGCGAGGCTAAAGTCGATGCGCTTACGACCGAGCAGGAGTCGCAGGATGCGCGAATCGAAGCGCTGGAGCGCCGCCTCAGCGCCGCAGAGGAAGAGCTCGAAACCCTCAAGAAGGGTGGCGTAAAGGCCAAGGCTGCTCGCTCGACGAACAGCGGCTCGAAGGACGAGGACGCCGTAGACGCGTTCGCCCGGCGTTGGCGCGCCGTCTTCATCACAGCCGGGGCGGCGCTCCTCGTCTGCGGCTACGGCATGTACTCGGCGATGCGACGCGGAGCCGAAGGGTCGGACTCAGCGCCGCGCGAAGAACGTCCCGTCGAAACACCGCCCGCGCGGGTGCCGGACCCGATCGAGAACTCGCAGGACATCGTGGACATGATTGAGCGCGCGGCGGCGGAAGGTTCAGCCCGCCTGGACGGCGACTCCTTTGCGGAGCTTTTTGCGGGGATCGCCGTCGAAGCCGAAGGCCATCCCGAGGTGTCCCCCCGAACGCGCTGCGTGGTTGCGGCGGGTTCGCTCGCGCGCCTACGAACGCTACAAGCCCCGACCACGCTGCGCGTGCGCTGCGGCAGTGTCACCGTGTACGAGCAGAACGCCGCAAGCGCGATGCGCTGCCGAATCGCGGCGCAGACGGAGGAAAATGGGGGCGCCTACACCTTTCAGTGCGACGACCGCGGTATTCGCGATGAACTTCCCGAACTCTCGCTGCGATCCGTCGATCGCACGCTTCGCGTTTGGTCCGAGGTGGAAAACTGGAGTCTTCGAATCGAGCTGGAACGGGCTGTTGCGCTGGTGGGTGTTGCTCCCTTCTCCGCACGCCAGTCAGGCTTGCCCTTACGCGAACCGGTGACGCGTGAATACCGGGTGATCGAGCGCCTTGGCGACGGCGCACCCGAAAGGAACGTGACCGTGCGGCTGGACATTGCGCCGGAAGACTGGGCATCCACAAACTGCTCCGTGGACGTGAGCGCCGCCGACGCGAACCTCGGTCGTCTGCACGCGAGATGCTCTCTGGACGCAGAGCTTAACGTGGACGGCATTGAAGCACCGATGGAACCGCCAGATGCGCGGTCCGAAGGGTTGTCGATCGGGCTGACGCAGGAACGAGGTTCACCGAACGTCGTGGTGAACGGTGCCGAGCCGACCCGCAGCTGGCGCTTGCTACTGGAGCCGCTCTGAGCGCGAGTCCCGTCCCCCAAGCGCTCAGCCGGCGAACTCGATCAGACGCTTCGCCAGTTCGGGACCGGAGTCTTCCTGCAAGAAATGCCCGCCGCGTACGCGATCGTGGGGCATGCCGGCGGCGCCGGGAATGCGGCGCTGAAGCTTGCGATCCATGCCGTGCGTGATCGGGTCGCCGGTGCTGAAGAGCGTGAGAAACGGACGTTCAAAGCGCTCGAGGCCCTTCCACGCCTGAAGATTGGCTTTGCGCGCCGGATCGCTTGGCGCAGTCGGCACGAGGCCCGGCATGGCCCGCGCACCGGCCATGTAGCGACGCTCCGGAAAGGGCGCATCGTAAGCGCGCCGCTCCTCGCGGGAGAGTTCTCGGGCCGTTCCAACGTTGAGCACCTTTGATATCGGAAACCAGGGGCTGTACGTCGCGAAGGTTCGCCACGCGAAAAACACCGCGCTGGACTGAAGGGCCTTTACGTTGAGCGATGGCGCCGAGCCCACGGGAAGAAAGCCGTTTCCAATGGCCACGCGCGCGAAACGCTCCGGCTGTTCACCCACGATTCGTAGTCCGATGAGCGAGCCCCAATCCTGCGCAAAGAGCGTGATGTCCTTCAGATGGAGCGCGTCGAGAAAGGCGCCCATCCAGCGCACATGAGTCGCGTAGCTATGGTCGCCGATCTTTGTGGGCTTCGACGACTTTCCGAAACCGATTAGGTCGGGCGCCACCACTCGAAAGCCCGCCGCGGCGAGGGGCGGGATCATGAAGCGGTAGAGATACGACCAGCTCGGTTCACCATGAAGAAGCAGCATGAGCGCTCCGTCCTTCGGGCCTTCATCCACGTAGTGCATGCGCGCGCCGCTCGGGTCGACGGGCACAAAGTTCGGCGCGAAGGGGTAGTCGACGAGGCCGTCAAAGTGATGGGCCGGCGTCTCGAGAATCTGCATGCGCCCTACCCTAGGGTGCTGCGCACCCCGACCGCAACTGCGCGCTGGAGCGCCTCTGGCCGATGCCTTACGCTCGCCGGATGCGAAGCGCCCTGCTCTCCCTGCTGCTCGCGTGTTCGTCCGCAAGCGAACCCCAAAGCGAACCCGCCGAGGCCCCGACATCCAACGAACCCGAGGCACCGCCCGAAGCACCTTCGGAAACAGCCGAAAGCGCCGAAGCGCCCGTCGCCGTCGCCGCACCAAGCGCGGGCACGGTGCCGGCCGAAGGCGAAGTCGCGTCGAACGCCGCCTTGGAATGCGATGACGATGCTCCTGACGGTCTGCTCGCCCTTGCGCGCGCAGCCGAAGCAAGCCGCTTTGTCGGCGAACTCGAGGGGCCGCTCGAGCTCTACGCGGCGATGTTCGACACCCGTCCCCCGATCGAACGCGTCATTCGCGCGCGAATCATGACGCGCTCGGAGAATCCGATGGAGCCCGTCACGCAAACGGACCACCTCATCGCCTTCGAGTGCGTGAACCGTGAGTGGCGAATGGTCGCGAGTCGCGCGTTCGATGCGACGCCCGAGGAGGACGACGACGAATGCCGCCGGGGCATTTCGCGCGTCGACATGCAGCGCATCGACGGCATCGACCAGCTCATCGTCACCAGCCAGGATTGCCAGCTTCGTGTCGACCCGAGGTACACGCAGGAGACGATGACGATTCTTGCACTGCGCCAACGCCAACTGGTGTCGGTTTTCGACTGCGACTTTCTTCATAGCGCCGCCTCCGGCCCGTGCCGTTCGGGCGTTCAGGTCGCGCGCCAAATCCAGCCCTATGACACGGAAAAGGCCGTTCGTGTTCGAACCACGCGAACCTTTAATAGGGGCACGTGCAACGAGGACGGTGAGCTTGGA
>JBCCRV010000336.1:0-7845 GCA_039201085.1 Myxococcota bacterium
CCCGAACGCGACTTGCTTCCCATGGCGGAGCACTTTGGTCTTAGCGTGCTCGCGTGGGCGCCGCTGGAGCAGGCTGTATTCGATCTGCAGGGCCGCGAACGGGCTCCACGCGCGAAGTTCCGCCGCCGTATTCGCTGCCGAAACGACCCAAGCCGGCGTGTCGCTAATACCGACGTAAAGCACCTTGCCTGCCCGCACGACATCGTCGAGCGCGCGCATCGTTTCTTCAAAGGGCGTAAGCGTGTCCCATGCGTGCACCCAGAGCAGGTCGATATAGTCCGTGCCGAGACGACGCAGGCTTCCTTCGATCCCGTGACGGAGATTCTTCCGATGGTTGCCCGACGCGTTCGGGTCCGTGTGGTCCATCGATAGCGTGTACTTCGTCGCAACGACGAAACGGTCGCGCTGCTGTCTCTTCAGCCAACTGCCGCAATACTCTTCGGTCTGACCGTTGTGATACTTGTTCGCCGTGTCGAGGAAGTTGCCTCCGGCGTCGGCAAAGGCCGAGAGAATCCCGTGGCTTGTCGGTTCGTCGGCTCCGAAGCCCCAGTCCTGCCCAAAACTCATCGTGCCGAGGCAGAGCTCGGAAACGCGCAGGCCGCTTCGGCCCAAAAGTCGATAGTTCAACATCGTGACGCTCCTCTCGCGTGGGCTGCACCTGGAGCTCGCACGCGACGGGTCAAGTGCACTCACCCTTCATCGTGTCGCCCCGTCAGCACCGACAGCCATTCGCGTGCCTCCGCCGCCGCCTTGGTCACGCAAATGTGCGCGGCCCCAACCTCGTCTGCGACGCTCCGGTACTGAAGCGCCTGGGTGGCTGAGTCACTCAACACAACAGCCGCCCGGCGCCCCTGCGTCGTAAAGGCGCCGAGGATCCGGCACATCGATGCGCGTGTTTTCGGTCCAAAGGCGGGTGGACCGTCACTCACATCGACCAACAGCCGTACGCCGTCTTGACCAGCGATCTCTTTGAGAACGGATTCCGCCTCCGCCGCCGCGTTTGCCCCCACCTTTCGGCTTAGGTCTTCTCGTCGAAAGACCACCATCTCCGCGATCTCGCCCCGAAGGACAATGCGAATCATCGGATTCTCGAGAAGCACCTGCCGCACGCGAGCGTGAGCGTACATGACGCCGGCGAGGTGCGAAACGGCGACCTTGCCGCAATGCCGCTTGAGCGAACGAACGTTTCGAAGAGGCGCAGGCGCGATCAACACGGCGTCGGCTCGCGCAGGTCAATCGGGCGCCGTGAGTCCTCGACTCTGCATCGCATGCCATCGTGCGTACGGCCCATCGCCCCTGAGTAACTCCTCCGGTTTGCCGCGCTCGGCTACGGCCCCGTCCTCCAGTACGAGCACCTGATCGGCGCCGTGCAGCGTATAAAGACGATGGGCGGCGACCAGGGTGACCCGTCCTTCCCGGCTCGCCACAAGGTCCGCAAAGACGCGCGCTTCGCTTTCCGCATCGAGCGCCGACGTCGCCTCATCGAAGATACGCAACCGCGCATCGTCCCTAAGAAGCGCGCGGGCGAGAGCCAGCTTCTGCCATTCGCCGCCGCTCAGGTCCACGCCGCCCGGAAAGGTGCGGCCCAGACGCGTTTCAAAGCCCTTCGGCAGCCCCTGAATGAACGTCGCCTGGGCGCGTTCCGCCGCGCGCCGGCGAGCCGATTTGTCTTTCGAACCGTCGCCCAACGCGATCACGTCATCGACGCCAAGCTTGTAGCGCGCGAAGTCTTGAAACACGACCGCGGCCAGCGACGCGCGCCCTTCGGGCGAAAGCTCTCCCGGCGATACGCCCCCAATGGCCACGCGTCCGCGCGTCGGCTCGATCAAGCCGAGTGCAAGGTGAAGCAGGGTGGTCTTCCCGGCGCCGTTCATGCCCACCAGACCGAGCACTTCACCCGGCAAGACCCGAAAGCTAATGTTTCGCAGCGTGTCCTTGGTCGCATCGGGATAGCGGTAGCTAACGTCTTCGAAGCGAAGCTCACCCGAAGCGGGCGCAGACGTTTTCGCGCCCGTATACGCATTCACCCCCTTCGTCGCCATCACCAGCATGTCCGCCACGTGCAGGCGGTCTTGCGAGAGCGCCGCACCGTCGACGGCCAACGTGCGGAGCGCGGATTGCGTTTGGCGCAAGGCCACGAGCGCCATGGCGAGCGCGCCCACGCTGAGGCGCCCGGATGCAGCCTCCGCCACCACGCCGACGTAGCACGCATAGACGACCATCACCCCCGCGCCCCCGAGCGCGCCGACCACCCGCGCTTCCGAGCGCAGAAGGCTCTCGCTGCTGCTTCGTATCGCGTCGCCGATTCGCTCATGACGGCGGCACAGCGCCTCCCCGAAGCCGTGCGCACGCACCTCCGCGGCAAATCGCTCGCGCGTAAGAACGTTCTCCAAGTAACCCTGTTCGCGCCGCGCCACCGTCTGCCGATGCGTGAGCTCATACAGGCGGCGTGCATAGCGAAGCTGGGCCCCCATGAGCGGAACGCCCGTGAGCACGACGGCCGCAAGGGCCACGGGGCTGATCGCGACCAAGAGGGACGCACTGGCGCCAAAGACGAGCGCGTCGCGCGCCACGCCTAGGGCGTGCTGGAGCGCGAGCGAGGGCCGCTCGCGCACCTGTCGGCGCGCACGATCAAGCCGTGACTGCCGGACCTCATCGGACACCTCGTCAAGCGTGAGACCCATCGACCACCGAAGCATGCGGCCGCGGAGCAGATCGCCAAGCCGAATCGCGAGCACGCTGTGCGACGCCCGCGAGATCCGCGCCCCAAGCACGATCAGCAGCATTAAGACGGCTTCGACAACGAGCCAGTTGCGCGCGGACTCGCCCGCGCCCGCGTCGACGGCGTCAATCAGCTGCTGGCTGACCCAGGCGATTGCCGGTGGTGCGATACCGCCAACGAGGGCGGCACTCATTACGGCGACCACCCGTGAGGGTGCGGCTTCCCACGCGAGCGCGAAAAGGCGTAAAAGCGGCCTTCGCTCAGCGCTCGCCGTCTCGGCGTCGACGCCCATCTCGACAGCTCTAATCGTGAATCTCCGCGAGGCTTCGACCGACGCCACCACCGCCACCCTTGTGGGGAAAGGGCTCGATGGGCTGCGGCAGCCGAAGGAACTCGCAGAGCGGTCTCCAGCCCGCACCCTCCGTCAAGGGAATCACAAGCAGGTCGTCCGGTCGCTTTGCAAAGTACGCCCGTACGCGCGCTTCATGCTCACGGCGCACGGCAAGGAAGCGCTCCGGCTCAAAGTCGTGGGTACCGTAGGTGCCCATGCGTAGGTAGCGCCGCACTCGCAGGTGCGTTTCGTCCTTCGTGGGGTCGCCGTAGGCGGGACGGCCGGCCCAATGGCGCCGCGCCGAATCGAGCCAAGCGTCTTCCGGGCGGGTGGTGAGGATGAACTTCGAACCTGGATAAGCACGGTCGATCGCCTCGAAGTGCGGCACCGTGGTGATGTCCGTCAGCCCATCAAAATGTTCGAGCAGCCGAAAGTGACCGTCACCGCGCTCCAAGTCGGCAAGGGTGGTCGCATCGACGGGGTAATGCACGGTATGAATGCCAAGCGCATGGAGCGCCGCCGTCAGACTGCGGGTGCCCGTGCGTGAAAGCCCGAGGCCAAACACCTTGTAGGGCCACGGCGTTCGCGGCGCGGAAGCAGGCAAGGGCCCGTTCGAAAGGGCACTCTTCTCGCACAGCCCGAGCGACGAAACGCGCGCGGCGGAAAGCGCCGCGAGCCCGTCGATGTGCTTCTGCACGTCGTCCGCCGAAGCGCCTTCGCCCACATGCGTACGCGCCCATGAAACGGCGTCGCGCGCGACGCGGTAGTCGCCCTCTTCGCCCCAATGGGCCATTGCCGCGTCGAGCCGTGCGCGCTGGAGGGGCACGCGGCTTCGCAGTTCGCGGAGCGCGTACTTCTCCCAAATCGACGCGTACGACTGCTCGAAGTCGTGCTGAATATTGAAGCCCATGAAACGTTTCTCACGGCTTCGTCCCTTTAGCGCCAGGTTGCGCGTGCGCGATTCGGGCCGAAGCACAAACGCAAGGTCGTCATCGCTCGGTACCACCTCTCGCATCGCGCGAACGATGTCGATGCGCGTGATGTGTACGCCGCAGTGAATCGCGCCGCGAAAGCGGTCGCGCACGTAGCAGTCCACGTACGGCGCGTCGTTCCAATCGAGAAAGGGCCGAAGGTCTTCGTGAATGAGGCAGTCGGCGTCCATGTGCACGACGAAGTCGCACTCGTGCTCGATCTTGAGCATGGCGCGAACGGCATCGCGAAACGGACGCACGTGTTCGATGACGTGCACGCGCTCCGGTCGAATGAAGCGCTTGGCGAGCTCAAGGCTGCGACCCGCCGTGCGTTCACCCACGCTTCGAAAGACGAGCTCGACCCGGGCCACTCAGCCAGCTCCGCGCGAGAGAAGGATCGCGTTCACATCGCCCGCCACGTCCTCAAAGGTCGCCCGCGCCTCATCCGTGAGCTCATCGCGCCAGCGTTCATCCAAACGAATCACGCCGGCGTGCGCCTTGTAGTAACCGCGATGGCGCTCGCCAGCGACCGGGCCCGCGATGCCGCGCACCTGCGCCACCTGCGATTGGGTGCCGTTGTTGCCGCCGAGCACGTGGTACTCGCGCTCAGCAAAGCGAACCATGGCCCCGTCGTAGCGCAGATCGAGCGCATGCGACAGTCCGCGAAGCACCGACTCCGGTTTGGCCGCAAGGGCCTCGTAGGCGACCCGCGCTTTTCGCCCGGGGTGAGCTGCGTAGAGCCGATCCGTCGCTTCGATCTGCGCACGCCATGCTTCCGCAAGCTCACGCGCCCCACGTGCCGGATACTTGCGCAGGCGTGAGGCGAGCACGGCTCGCCCGTCACGGGCCAAGAAGACCAGCGCCCCCTGTCTGGAATTCCGGAGCTGTTTCTCGATCCAATCGACGCGCTTCGTCGAATCGATGATCGTTTGTGCGCCGGTGATCGCACGCAGCTCGTCGTAGAGCGCGCCCCGTTTCGCCGCATCGGGGGAGACGCGCGGCCAGATTGGACACGCTTCGCCGCAGAACTTGCACGTACGCTTGTGCAGTGGCTTCGACGCATCGCCAAGAAAGAGCGCTTTACGTGCTTCCCCCGCGTAGAACGCACTCGGCGCGCCCGCGAGCATCATACCGAGGAGCGTAGAGCCGGAATGGCCCGCGCCGCCGATGCAGATCGCATCGGGCGCGCTTAGCCCTTCTTCCACTGCCTCGAAAGCGCCACTTCTGCTTCGTAGGCGGCGACGGACGCCGCCTCCTGCGCTTCGCTCCAGCCGAGCTTCGCCGCCATGCGCGACGCCACGCGCGCCGCGGCGCCAAGGCCCTGATCGTGGTCCCGGTAAAAGAGCTGCGTTCGCCGCACCATCACATCCGATACGGTGGCGGCGAGCTCCTCGTCCACGGCCCAGTCGACCTGGGCGAGAATCTCCGGCCGTCCTTCCACGAGGGGCGTAGCCAGCTCCGCATCGTCCGCTACGCGCTGCGCAATGGGAAGGGACCGCATGCCGTAGGTGTCGGCCAAATGACGGCTGACCGCTGGGCTGAGCCGATCGCCCGATGCCTCACGAACCTGGCCCGCGACGCGATCGTGATCGTCGTCCTCCGGCCAACCCTGACCGCCCGGAAGCGGATCGTGTTCGGTGCGCGAAGGCGTGGTCTTCTTGCGCTGGCCGCTCAAGCGAAGGAGCTTTGCGGCCTGGTCCACCACTTCGGCCGCCATACGCCGGTAGGTCGTAAGCTTACCGCCTGCAATCGTGACGAGGCCGTTCCGGCCGACGAGGATCTCGTGCTCGCGGCTCACCGCCGACTCATCGACGCCGGCCTTCTGAGGCGCAACGAGGGGCCGCAGGCCAGCCCACGTGCTGATCACGTCCTCCGGAAAGATCGGATGGTCGGGGAAGTAATGGTTGCTTACCTCGCAAAGGTATTCGACGTCGGCCCCGGTGGCGGCCACATCGGCGGGATCGCCTTCGTAGTCCGTGTCCGTCGTTCCGACGTAGGTACGGTCGCCCCAAGGAAGCGCAAAGAGCACGCGCCCGTCGTCCGGATGGCGGCACACGACGGCGTGCCGTACGGGCAGCTTGTCCTGCTCGACTACGATGTGAATGCCCTTCGTCGGACGAAGCACATTGCGCACCTGCTGACCGGGAACGGGACTGAGTCGTCGCACGGCATCCGTCCACGGCCCCGTCGCGTTGATTACGACGCCAGCACGAATCTGCTTTTCGCCGCCGTCCGAGAGCATGTCCTGGACTTCGGCGCCGCAGACGCGGCCGCGCTCGTCGAGGAGAAAGCGCTCCACCTTCGCGCCCGTGGCGATGGTGGCGCCGTTGGCGGCGGCATCGAGGGCCGTCTCGAGCGTGAGACGCGCGTCGTCCGTCGAACAGTCGTAGTAGAGCGGCGCGCCCGTCAGCTCGTCGCGCCGCAGTCCCGGTTCGGCTTCTGCAACGGCGGCGGGCCCGAGGTTTTTGTGGATCTTTGGCGAGCGAAAGAGCGAGAGCCCGTCGTAAAGCCACATGCCCGCGTTGATGAGCCAACGCGGCTGCTTCGCCCCTTCATATACGGGAAAGAGAAAGCCCAGGGGGTTTACGAGGTGCGGCGCCAAGTCCATCAGAATGCGCCGTTCGCTCACGGACTCGAAGACCATGCTGAACTCATAGTGCTCGAGGTAGCGAAGACCGCCATGGACGAGCTTGCTTGAACGGGACGAGGTCCCGTAGGCAAGGTCGTTCATCTCGACGAGCGCCACCGAGTAGCCTCGCCGAACGGCGTCGCGCGCAATGCCGGCGCCCGTGATACCGCCTCCCACCACCAGCACGTCCACGTCCGCGCCCAGTCGATCCCACATGGCCTGTCGGGTCATGGCTAACGCCTTAGCACTGCGGAAGCGCGGAAAAAACACAATCGGGTGAAATCCCGTGAACGCACCGGCCCTTGCGGGGCGCGTGAGCACGCTCCATTGTCGCCGAGTGACCGACTCGCCCGTTTCTACCAACATTCGCTGGCACCACGGCAGCGTGGATCGCGACGCGCGCCGCGCCGCACGTGGCCATGGACCAGGCGTACTTTGGCTGACGGGACTCAGCGGCTCGGGCAAGAGCACGCTCGCGCGCGCCGTCGAAGCGCGCCTCCACGAGCGCGGCGTCTTCGTCTACGTGCTCGACGGCGACAACCTGCGTCACGGCCTCTGCTCGGACCTGGGCTTTGCCCCCGAGGACCGCAAGGAGAACATTCGCCGGGTCGGCGAGGTGGCGCGGCTCTTTTCCGACGCCGGCGCCATAGTCCTCACCGCGTTCATCTCGCCCTATCGGGACGATCGCGCGCGTGCGCGCACACTCGTCGGCGACGACTTCGTGGAAGTGCATGTGAACGCGGACGTGTCCGTGTGCGAAGAGCGCGATCCGAAGGGCCTCTACGAAAAGGCGCGCGCGGGCGAAATCGCCAACTTCACGGGCATCAGCGCGCCTTACGAAGCCCCCGAATCTCCCGAGCTCGTCGTGAATACGGGCGCCCTTTCGATCGACGAAAGCGCTGCCGCGGTGATCGCGCACCTCGAGCAACGTGGTGTGCTGCCGAGTTAGTCTTTTCGTAGGACGCTCGACGCCGGACGCTCGGCGCACGGAGCTCGACGCCGGACGCTCGACGCAGGACGCACGGAGCTCGACGCAGGACGCACGGAGCTCGACGCAGGACGCACGGAGCTCGACGCCGGACGCTCGACGCAGGACGCAGGACGCAGGACGTACGGAGCTCGACGCTCGACGCTCGACGCCGGACGCCGGACGCCGGACGCCGGACGCACGGTGCTCGACGCTCGACGCCGG
>JBCCRV010000337.1:0-7823 GCA_039201085.1 Myxococcota bacterium
ATTATTGTGGTCCGAAAATTACCTATGCCGGTTGTACTTTGCATGTTCTTCGCGGCGCCTTGGGTGGGAGGTGCGTCAACGCACTTCGGTCGTGACGGCCGCGGCCGATCAAGCGATCGCCTTTGACGATTCGGCCATTTTCGACTCGCCGCTCTTGTATTGGCGCGGTGACGCGCCGTTCGAACCGCTTTCGGAGAGCGAAGTGCTCGGCCTACGTCGCTTCGTGGAGTTCGGCGGTTTCATCATGGTCGACGACGCATCGGACGGAGCGTTTACGCGCTCCGTCGAGCGCGCGCTTCGCCGCGCCCTTCCCAACGACGCCGTCGAAGCGATTGCGAGCTCGCATGTGATCTACCGCTCGTTCTACCTGGTCGATCGTCCGCTGGGCCGTCGGCGAGGAAGCGGGGCGCTTCGCGGCATCGAAATCGGCGACCGACTTGCCGTGGTGATTTCGAACCACGATCTCGGCGGCGCTTGGGCGCGCGATAACCTCGGCAATTGGTTGAACTCGCCCGCGCCGGGAGGCGAAGCGCAACGCGAGCAAGCGATTCGGCTTGGCGTCAACTTGGTCATGTACGCCCTTTGCTTGGACTACAAGGACGACCAGGTGCACGCGCCCTACTTGATGCGTCGACGCGGACCGACGTGAGCTGGTCTTTTGCCGTTCCGGGCGGAACGTTCGTGGCGGCGTTGCTTGGCGTCGCCTTCTTCGCCCTTGTCCTGCTCGCCGCGCGTCGCCGCCCGCCCGGGTGGCTTCTCGGCCTTCGCATCGCAACGGCGGCGCTCGGCTGGTGCTTCGCCGTGCAGCCGACAACGATCACCGAAGATGAGGAAGTGCGCGAAGGCACGCTTGTAGTTCTCGCCGACGACTCGCGTTCGATGGGTTTGCGCGAAGGCGAGGGGCCACGGGGCGCGTGGCTCAACGGACTCCGCGAACGTTGGTCAGGCTACGACAACGTCGTCTTCCGCCGCTTCGGCACAGATGTCAGCGCGTGGGACGGCGCGCTCGGCTTTCGAGACGGTGACTCGGCGATTCACAACGCCTTGGACGCCGTGCGCGCCGAAGAAGGTGTGGGTGCGGTTCTTCTTCTCTCCGATGGCGGCGAAACGGAACGGGTTCGCGAGCTTGGCGAGGGGCCGGCCGTGCATGTGGTGCCGATTGGTCCCGACTCGATCCGTGACGACGCGATCGTGGACGTGCAGTCCGATCCCGTCGGCTTTCTTCGGCAGCGATCGCTCGTGCGCGTGTCGGTGGTTCGAAGCGGCGCAAGGGGGGCCATTCCGGTACGGCTCTTCGAGGGCGAGCGGCTGCTGGGCGAGCGACTCGTCGACGTGAACGAGGCAGGGGAGGGCGACGCGGTTTTTCGGTTCGAGCCGCGCCGCATCGGGCGCGCCGCCTTCCGCGTCACGCTGCCGATAGAGGTCGACGACGCCGTCCCGCAAAACAACGATCGGGCGTTCTTGATGGAGATCAAACGCGATCGTTTGCGCGTACTGCTGGTGGCCGGGCGGCCCACGTGGGACGTGCGCTTCTTGCGCGCGTTTCTCGAGGACGATGCGAGCATCGACCTCATCTCCTTTTTCATTCTTCGAACCACGTCCGATCTCACGGTGGCGAGTCCGGAGGAAATGGCCCTGATTCCCTTTCCGACGGACGAGCTCTTTCGTGAGCACTTGGGCAGCTTCGACCTGATCGTTTTTCAGGACTTCGACTACGCGCCCTACGACATGGCGGGTTACCTGCCGGGCATCGCGAGCTACGTGGAGCGCGGCGGTTCGTTTGCGATGCTTGGCGGCGATCGGAGCTTTGGTTCGGGCGGCTACGCCTCGACACCGTTGGCGGACGTCTTGCCCGTGCGCTTTGACGACGTGGACCGACCGGCCCGGGGCGCCCGAGCTGGAGCCTTCGCACCGACGATCGCCGAAGGAGCGGACTACCATCCCCTCGTTCGCCTCGAGGTGGACGTCGCGGCAAACTTGCAGCGCTGGCGCGACCTTGAACCGCTTCTCGGTTCGAACCGCTTCCGGGGCGTGGGCCCGAATGCGCAAGTGTTGCTCGAGCGCGGTCGCGACCCCGTGCTTGTAGCCCAGGAGGTGGGCGAAGGGCGGGTGCTCGCTTTTGGGGCCGACAGCAGCTTTCGTTGGGCGATGGCCACGGGCGGCCGCACCGGCGATCGCTCGCACTACGATCGCTTCTACGATCGCGTGATCCGATGGCTGGCGCGCGATCCGGCCCTCGATTCCGCGCAGGTGTCGACGTCGCGGGTGCGCTACGGCCCCGGCGCGCGTGTGGATGTTCGCTTCCTGGCGCGCGATGGGCGCTACGGCCCGGTGGCGTCCGCGAGCCTCCAGCTTGACGAAAATGAGTCGCGTTCTGTCACGCTTGCTGCCGATGGATCGGGGCGCGCGAGCCTGATTGCGCCCGATGAACCCGGGGTGCACACGCTCACGCTGCGCGCCGACGAGGAACCGTTGGCGCAGGAGAGCTTCGTGGTTGAGGGCGGCGGACAGGAGCTGGCGGACGTTCGCGTCCGACGCGACCTCCTGACCCGTTTAGCCCAGCAAACCGGGGGAACGGTCTACGAAACGGGGGATGTTGGCGCGCCCGATGCCATCGATTCGACCCGGCGGCGCTCGCGCGGCGTGCGGGCTTTTGCGCCTTTCAGCACAGTGTACGCGGCAGCGGTCTTGCTCATACTTTTGCTTACATCCTGGCTGTTACGGCGTCGATTTGGTGAAAACTAAGTGCGACTTTTCCGAAGTATTTGGTAGCCTTAGGACAGTGGCGCATGAAGGAGCTCACCAGCGTGGCTGAAGCAGCAGGACTTGCCCCCGGCGGGCAGGTTGGAAACTACACGCTTGTTCAAAAGCTGCGCGATGGCGGGATGGCTTCCCTCTACCTCGCCAAGCGTTCGGGTGTGCACGGGTTTACACGGCCCGTCGCCATCAAGGTCGTGCACGCGCACCTGTCTGGGCAGTCGGAATTTGTGCAGATGTTCGTCGACGAGGCGATCCTCAGCTCGCACCTCAACCACCCAAACATCGTTCACGTCGAAGAGTTCGGCGAACTGGACGATGGCCGCTGCTTTCTGGCGATGGAGTACATCGACGGCTGTTCGCTCTCCGAGCTTTCCCGTCACCAGCGAAAGCAGTCGGGCCCCGGTGACGTCAACTTGGTCACGCATATGGGCATCAAGATCGCCGATGCCCTTCACGCCGCCCACGAAGCCGTCGACGCGAGCGGCGAACTCCTCGGCGTCGTTCATCGCGACGTCTCGCCCGGCAACATTCTCCTTTCGCGCCGCGGCCACGTAAAGGTCGTCGACTTCGGCATCGCAAAATCGTCGATTCGCGCAGACCACACGGTCGAGTCCCTCAAGGGGAAAATCCGGTACATGTCGCCCGAGCAAGCCCGAGGAAAGCTGCTCGACGCCCGGACGGACGTCTATTCGCTCGCCCTCGTGATCTGGGAGCTGCTCGCAGGCCGCCGCGTCTTCAACAGCAAGCGTGATTTGGCGCTTTTGGACGAGGTTCGCGAACCGAAGATCGACCCCGTAAGCAAGTTCAATGAGGACGTGCCTGAGTCGCTCGACGAGGTGCTGTTGAAGGCGCTGTCGAAGGAGCCTGAAGACCGTTACACAACGGCAAAGGAGTTCTCTCGCGCTCTCCGGGATGCCCATCCAGAAGCCCGCAACGTCGACGCGTCCGACCTCGCAAAGCTGGTGGCGACGGTCCCGCAGCGAAACATCGACCGGACAACGATGACGGGTTCGGGCAGCACAACGTTGACGGGGCATACACCCAGCGGTACGGGCGACTCGCTACTCGGATCGGCCTCCGGTCGACGACGGATCGCTACCGATGGCGAAGGCACGGGCAACAAGGCCCTTGGCGTGCCAAGCGAGTTCCCGGTCAGCGTCGACGTGCCCGAAAGCGGGCTGAGCGCCGAGCGCAAGCTTCAGGTCGGCATTGCCGTCGGCGCCGTATTGATCGCGCTGATCGTGGCGGTGGCGTGGCCCAGTTCAGAGCCGGAGGCGAGCGCGGAGCCCACGACAGCTCCAACGCAGACGACCACGATGGCTGCTCCCCCGGTTCCAGCGGACCCCGGACCGACGCCAATGGCCGAGGTTGAACCAACGCCGATGGACCCGGAGGTGGCGCCGACGAGCGCACCCGCGCCGGAGGCGGCGCCGCCGGGGGAGACACGCCGGCGTCGACGGTGGGTACGGGGCCGCGCGTCCATGGTTCAGACACCGGCGACGCCGGAGCCCGAGGTGGCTGCCGAACCCGACGA
Organism: Myxococcota bacterium; assembly: GCA_039201085.1. Taxonomy (GTDB): domain Bacteria; phylum Myxococcota_A; class Polyangia; order Polyangiales; family Houyiibacteriaceae; genus JBCCRV01. The sequence continues at coordinate 4,295 of JBCCRV010000337.1, forward strand.
GCCGGCAACGTCCATGCGCGACCGGCGGGTTGGCATGACGCTCTTGGCGGGTGACGCAGACGACGGCCCGATAACGCCTCGCCGCCCGCGTCGCGAGAGCGAGACCCGCAACGCCGGCGGTACGCTTCTCGCCGATCCAGACTGAGGCGCGACCCGTCTTCACGGCCCGTCGAGTCCCTGGCTGGACCCGGCGAGTCCCGTGGCTCGCGTAGGATGGATGGATGGATGGATGGACCCATCCATCGGGAACGCAGCGACCCTCGACGAATCCGGGTCTGCTTTGATCTTGAGGGTAACGCGTATCGAAAGGTGAAACGGCTTCCCCGTTGCTGCTAACGTAGCGGCCATGCGCTTGCTTCTGCCTTGTTTGGTCATTCTTCTCATGGGCTGCACCGAGGAAGAGGCACCTCCGCCGGCGCCGCTTACGGGTGGGGGTCTTCCGGGTGTGGGCGGCATCGGAGATCCGCGCGATGATGCGGGGACCGTAGACGGCGCACTGCCGGACGCAGAGAGCCTCGCGCCGGTTCCGGGATGCGCCGAAGTGGCCTCAGGCAGCACCGCCAATCGCGCCCTCCTGACCCTCGACGGCGAGACCATCGACTTCGAGCCGCGCTCGGCGGCCGCCTTTCATGAACCGGTTCAGTGCACGGAGGCGTCCGTGTTTGCGCTGGTGCTTTCTGCGGACGATTCGTGCCGCACGTTTGACGCGCCGCTCCTCGTGGCGCGTGTACTCGGTGCGGCGGTCGACGTGACCGTCCCCGCCGGCGTGTCCCTTGACCTTTCACTCGTGGAGGCCGGGGCGGCGGGGATCGACGTCGGCTTTGACATTACGGTGGTGGTTCCGGGGCCCGTTCGTACGACAACCTACGCGGCTCGCTGTGGTGCTTCGGTGGGCTTTGTCGTGTTCGAGGAGCTCGTCGACGGCCCGGGCCTGCAGATTCTGGAGATCGACGGGACGTTGCCCAACTGCGAGGACCCGTCCCTACCGCCATTAAACGTTGTGGCTCGGGTAACGGCCACCCAAGAGACGTCGTTTGAAACTAGCTGCCAGGAGTAGTTCGTGATGATGCACCGGGAGTTGGCGTATGCGACCCGAATGCGCCAAAGGGACGCCGCGCGGCGGGAACGCATCCGGAAAGCCGTACCGGAGGCTGGGAGGGGCCGGTGATGCGTGCTTCGATCGCCCCGCCTCCCGTGAAAGCGTCCGCGTGGTTTGAGAGCATCGACGATCCAAGCGTCCGGTACGGACTCGGTGAAGTGATTTATCGGTGCGCAAAGACCGGTTCGTTGCTTCAGGTGGCGCACGATATGGATGCGCTAAAGGCCCTGCCGGCGGAACGCTGGCGAGCGCTCTTCGACAAGCGTGTCGGACGTTCGGCCTGGCCCTATGGCAGCGGCGTTTGGAGCAAGCATGAGCTCGTCGCACCGCACGTGATGCCCGAGAACGTCGTGTCGCTCTATGAGGGCAATACGAACCTCTTTTGGGCGGAGCGCTACGGTCGTGAGTTGGGCCTCGACGACCTTTGGGTTAAGCAGTGCGGCACGTCGCACACGGGCAGCTTCAAGGACCTGGGAATGACGGTGCTCGTCTCGTGCGTGAAGCAGATGCGCAGTGAGGGACAGGCCATTCGTGCCGTGGCCTGCGCATCCACGGGGGATACGTCCGCTGCGCTCGCAGCCTACGGCGCGGCGGCCGGCATTCCCGTGTTGGTGCTCCTGCCCAAGAACAAGGTCACCGCCGCGCAGCTTCTCCAGCCCGTCGCTAACGGAGCGATCGTTTGCGCCCTCGACACGGACTTTGATGGCTGCATGCGCGTGGTGCAGACACTAACCGCCGACGCGAGCATCTACCTGGCGAACTCGATGAACAGCCTTCGGGTGGAGGGGCAGAAAACCATCTCGATCGAGATCGCACAGCAGTTTGATTGGGAAGTTCCCGATTGGGTGCTCGTTCCCGGTGGAAACCTAGGCAACGTTTCGGCCCTGGCGAAGGGGTTTGTCGAGGCCCGTGAACTCGGCCTGATCGATCGCCTTCCGCGCTTGATGTGCTGCCAAGCAGCGCAGGCCGCGCCGCTCTATGCTGCGCAGGAGCGTGCCCGCGGCCTTGGGCGCGAGCTGCGCGAAGAAGATTTTAGCGCCGTCTCCGCCGGCGAGACGCTGGCCTCGGCGATTCGCATCGGCGATCCCGTCTCGCTGCCGAAGGCCGTTCGCGCCCTGGTGGAGTGTCGCGGAGTCGTGGAGCAGGCCAGTGAGGAGGAGCTCGCCAACGCGGCCGCGCGGGCCGACCTGACCGGCATGTTCAACTGCCCGCACACCGGGGTGGCGCTTGCGTGCTTGGAAAAGGCCGTCGGGAGTGGTCTGATCGAGGCCGGCCAGCGGGTCGTCGTGATTTCCACAGCGCATGGATTGAAGTTCACGGAGTTTAAGTCTGCGTACCACCGGCAAGAGCTTCCCTTTGACGCGGTTCATGCGGTGTCTCCCATCGATATGGACGCGAGTCCCGAGCAAGCCCTGGCCGCGATCCACCGCGTTTTGGACGAGCGCGCGTGATCGCGCGCTTTGGGGATTCGATGGCGCGCCTGGCCGCGCGCATCGTCCCCGAGCCGATCGTGCTCGCGGCTGTGCTTTGCCTCATCGCGACGGCCCTCGGGCTGTGGCACGGCGAAGCGAATGACGTGCTCGCCGGATGGTTGAGCGGCTTTCAGCGGCCGGCCTTGCTCGCCTTTGGCTTTCAGATGTGCTTGGTGCTCGTCACCGGACACGCCCTCGCGGAGAGCGGGCCCGCGCGCCGCGCGATCGCAGTCGTCGCGGCGCTTCCGAAAGGCCCGGCGAGCGCGGCTGCGGTGGTCGGCTTCGTTTCATGTTTGGCCGCCGTGTTTCATTGGGGGCTCGGAGCCGTTCTGGGCGCACTCCTGGCCCGCGCCATCGGAGAGCGGGCGCGGAAGACGAACGTGGTTGTGCACTATCCATTGCTTGGTGGCGCAGCCTACGCGGGCATGGCTGTCTGGCACGGCGGCCTCAGCGGTTCGGCGCCCTTGGCCGTGGCGTCAGAGGGGCACTTCGCCGCCGATGCGGTTGGTGTCGTACCCGCAAGCGCGACGCTGTTCTCTCCGCTGAACGCGCTCATCACTTTGGGGCTCATGGTGCTGCTGCCGCTGGTTTTGGCCGCGATGGCGCCGACGAGCGCCGCGTGCGCGGCGGCGCCGAGCACGGAGGTGCCGGCGGAGCCCGCCGACGCTTCGAAGCACCGCGTGCTGAGCTTTGCGCGCGCACACACCGGCGTCGCGACGATGGGGGCCTGGGCCGCGGGAGGCCGAACGTCCGTGAACCTGACGACGGTGATCGTGGCCTTCTTCTGCTTGGGGCTGGCGCTCCATGGCAGCCTTACTGGGTATGCAGCGTCGATTTCGCGGGACGCGAAGGGGGCGGGGGCCATTCTGCTCCAGTTTCCCCTCTACTTCGCGACGCTCGGCGTGCTGCGGGCGAGCGGTCTTGCCGCGAGCATGAGCGCGAAGCTAGTGGAACTTGC
>JBCCRV010000338.1:0-7818 GCA_039201085.1 Myxococcota bacterium
GAAGAAAATAGGTAAAGTCAGCGCCCTCTCGATCTCGTGTGCCTCAAACGACGAGAGGGCGCGGAACTGGGTTCACGTGACCCAGACCTAAGAAGACATAGATGCGCAACGTCTGGTCCAAGCGCGCGGGCAGCATCGAGCAACTGAACCCGTTCGACTAAGTGCCGGCGAGCCTGGTCACGGGTGACTACGGTTGAAACGGCTGAATGCGTGCCGGTGGAACCGGCGTGGGAGAGGGGCTTCACCCGCTCGCCGCGGTTGCAGCTGCTGTGGACGCGCTCGCTAGCACTCGCGGTCCACGCCGCCGCCTTCGGCGTCCACAACGCGCCTCTGGGTGAAGCCCCCTCTCCCGCCTTCGGCGCTCATGTGCTGCCTCAGGGGGATGCCTGCGGTGCAAGAAGGTGCTCCACCGCGGCGACCAGGTCTGTGAGCGTGGAGCGCGCGCGAAACTCGGCGGCGGTGAGCCAGGCGTGGTCGTCGTGCTCTTCGCTGCGGCGTAGCTCGCCGCCTTCGAGCACGGCGCCGTAGACGATCACGATCATCGGATCGTTCGCTCGGCGCCCGGCGTAGGCCACGAGGGGCGCGCGCTCGATGCGAACTTCGAGCCCGGTTTCTTCCCGCACTTCGCGGCACGCCGTTTCGTAGGGCCCTTCGCCGAGGTCCACGCGACCGCTGACCACTTCCCAAAGGCCGGCGCCCGGCTTGTGGGGTGCGCGCCTTAAGGCGAGCACGCGTTCGCCGTCTCGAACGATCACTGCGGCCGCGACCACGTAGCGAACGTGCTCGTCGTCGGTCATCCGCTCTCGCGCGTGCGCTCGGCCTGGCGGCGCTCGATGTTCGCCAGCGAGTCGTCGGGGATCGCCGCGATCAGCCGCTTCGTGTAGTCCTCCTTGGGCGCGCGGTAGATCGCGTCGCTCGGTCCGGCCTCGACGATCTTGCCCTTGTTCATCACGACCATCATGTCCGCCATGAACTTCACGACGCTCAGGTCGTGGCTTATGAAGAGGTAGGAGAGTCCGCGCGCTTCCTGCAGGTCCTTGAGCAGGTTGAGCACCTGCGCCTGCACGCTTACGTCCAGCGCGGATACGGACTCGTCGCACACGATGAGCTCCGGCTCGACGGCCAAGGCCCGGGCGATGCCGATGCGCTGACGCTGACCGCCGGAAAACTCATGGGGGTAGCGCTTGAGGTAGTCGCCCTTGAGGCCGACCTCTTCGAGCAGCGTGCCCGCGCGCTCGAGGCGCTGCGCAGGGCCGCCGCCAAGCTGATGAATCGCCATCGCTTCGGTCAGCGCGGCGCAGACGCTCATGCGCGGGTTGAGCGAACCGTAGGGATCTTGAAAGACGATTTGAACGCGGCGCCGCCAGCGGCGCAGGTCTGCGCCGCGCAGGTCAAAGACCGAAAGGCCGTCGTAGTGAACGGAACCTTCGTGCGCCTCTTGAAGGCGAAGGATGGCCCGGCCCGTCGTGGTCTTGCCGCAGCCCGATTCGCCGACGAGCCCCAACGTTTGGCCGCGGTAGAGGTGAAAGGAAACGCCGTCGACGGCGTGAAGCCACGTCTTCGTGCGGCCGTACCAGTGTCGCTCCTTCGGGTAGCGAACGACCAGGTCCTTCACGGAAAGCAGGGGCGTCGCCGACGCATCGACGAGGCTATCGTCTTCGCCGAGGTTCAGCGCGTCGATGGCGAAGCCTTGCGCCTCGAGGTCCGCGGCGCGATCGAGAAGGCGCCCTCGACCACGGTCCAGCCCAAGGCGGCGGCCGTCCTCCGGCGCCGTTTCCGAGCGATACGCGCCCTCCGTTTGAAGGGGCTTTTCGCGCTCACGGATCTCGCCGTCCTCGACGACCATGAAGTCGTCCACCGTCGGCAGCCGGCGCCACTGCATGTCGAGGCGCGGACGGCACGCGAGCAAGCCCTTCGTGTAGGGGTGCTGGGGCGCCTCAAAGATGCGGCGAACGTCGCCGACCTCGACGAGATCGCCGCGGTACATGACGGCCACTTCGTCCGCGATTTCCGCGATGACACCCAGGTCGTGCGTGATGAACAGCATCGCCATCTGCCGCTCGTCGCGAAGGCGGCGAAAGAGATCGAGGATCTGCGCCTGAATCGTGACATCGAGGGCCGTCGTCGGTTCGTCGGCGATCAGCAGGCGCGGATTGCAGCTCAGCGCCATCGCGATCATCACGCGCTGCTTCTGCCCGCCGGAAAGCTCATGCGGGTAGTGGCGCAGGCGGGTGCGCGGCTCGGGAATGCCCACCTCCTCAAAGAGCGTCACGGCGCGCGCTTCGGCTTCGTCCCGGGAGACGTCTTCGTGCGCCAGGATCGCTTCGATGACCTGGTCACCCACCCGGTGCACGGGGTTCAAGGCCGTGCCCGGCTCCTGAAAGATCATCGCGAGCTCTTTGCCGCGCAGCCCGCGCCGCTCGCTTTCGCTCACGCTCATGAGGTCGCGCTGGCCGAAGCGAATCTCGTCGGCGCGCAGGCGGGCGATGCGCTCCGGCAGGAGGCCCATGAGCGCGAGGGAGGTCACGGACTTGCCGGACCCGGATTCACCCACCAGCCCCAGCGTGCGCCCCGGATGGAGCGTGAGATCGAGGGCGCGAACGGCTTCCGTGACGCCTTCGTCCGTGTGAAACGAAGTGGCGAGCCCCCGCACGCGAAGGAGCGGCGTGCTCACGAATCCTTCGCCTGCGCGGGCGACCCCGGATCGCTGGTCCGGGGTGGGCGGGCAGCGACAAGCTCGTACTCGGTGCGCAGGCCGGGCAGAAACTCCGCCACGGCGCCGTCCAAGATCACCGTTCGCACGTAGTGGGCGCCGACGCCGTACGCCGCGGAACCCTCCACCCGAAGGCGCACGTGCGCCTCGTCGAGCTCGACGATCTCGACGGCGCCGCCGTCCGCTTCCAAAAGCGGCTTCAGCGTCTCCTCCAGAAATCGCTCGAATGCGTCGCGGGCCTCGTCCGCCATCGCCGTATGCTGACGAAAAACGCCGAAAACGCTAGGTGTTTTGTCACGCTCTCCGACTGACGACCGAATCACGGGCGAATTGGAAACGGCGCGGCGCCGGAAGGGCGCTCCAAAGTCGCGGAGCCCTACTGCGTCGCGACGGCCGTATCGGTCGCGGGCTCGAGCGCCACGAAGCGCAGGCTCTCAAGGAGCTCGTTCAGGTGGCTTTCACCCTGAAAGGACCAGACCTGGTACACGCAGTCCTCGTCCGTTGCGATCATCGCGCTGGCGACGCCTTCCTCCGCCGTGAGCGTTTGCACGCTGCCGTCCGCGAAGGCCGGCTGAAGCATTTCGCCTGTCTCGAGGGCCTCCGAGTCCATGGCCGTACCGGCGACGCCGAAGCTGGAGCGGCCGCAGGACTCGCAGGGCGAGCCTTCTTCGCTCACGCCGGCCGCGCCGGGCGCATCGAACTCCAGGGACCAGCCGCCGTCGAGGGCCGCAGCGCGGGAGGGGACGGCAGAGATGCCCGCCGGAACCATCGGCGCGCACTCGGTGTTTTCCGCCGATTCGAGCACCTCGCGCACGTCCGCGTCGAGGCTCGCGCCTTCGATCGCCGCGCCCTGCCAAGGGGCCTGGGGAAGCATCGCAATGGCTTCCGGCTCGTAGGGGCGAAGGCCTTCGTCGGCGGCGATCGGCGCAAGACGGTCGGCGCTGATGGCGGCCGTGGGGCCCGTAGCGTGGGTGGCGGCACAGGCGCAAAGGCCTGCCGCGAGCGTGATCGTCACCGTCTTCATTCGAAATCCCTTCCTGCTGACCGGCGCGCATGCCGGCGATGGAAGAGCGATATCGAAGGCTGATCGTGCGGGCAAAAAAGCCGCAGAGGCGGTGGGTGTGGTGGGCTAAGGGGTTTGGGTTTGGGCGAGGGATCTGGTTCGGGTTCCGGATCCGGTTCGGGTGAGGGATCTGGTTCGGGTTCCGGATCCGGTTCGGACGATGGTTCGGGCGACGGATCCGGTTAGGTCTGGTTCGGGCGACGGGTCTGGTTCGGGTGAGGGTTCAAAGTTCTCTTTGCGCACTGGCCGATGAGCGCCCTTCGGCCTATGCCGAGGCCATGGTCGCGCGTTTTCCAGCCCTTGCCGTGGCCCTGACGTTGTGCGCCTGCAGCGGCCCCGAAGCGCCCAGCTTGCCGGCGGGCGCAACGCACGTTTCACTCGCCCTCGACGCCCAGGGCTTTCACGCGGCGGGCCTGGAGAACGAGCTGCGTTTTTCGCCGCAGGAGGACGTGGTCTTGCACTTGGAGACCGCGGCGCCGCTGGCCCGCTTTTCGATCCCCAGCCACTCCGTCGAGGCGATGGTCACGGCGGGCCGACCGGGCCAGCTCGTCTTTCGCACGCTGGGGTGCCGACGGCCCGAGCCGTGCAGCTTTGAGGCGGTGGTCGTCGTTGGAGCCGGCGATGCGGTGACCCGAGGCCGACTGCTCATCGAGCCCGAAGGGCGGGCGGAAGCGAACGCGGCGGAAGGCAGCGCTGCAAACCCGGCGCAGCCCAGCCCCGAGACGGACGGCGAGGGGACCGCCGCGCCCGCGGGCGAAGGAAACGCGCCGGCTGGCGAAGGCGCAAACGACCCAGCCGAGGAGGACGGCGCGGCTCCGAGCGAAGACGGCGACGGCGCCACGGCGGCTTCCGCAGAAGCGAGCTCGGGCGGCGCCGAAGCGCCGGCGGCTCGACGCGGCGCCCCTTCCGAGCAAGATCGCCTGCCATGAGTTCGTTCAAGCGTGCGCTGATCACCGGCGCGAGCGGCTTTATCGGCCGGCGCCTTCGCCGAAGCCTCCTCGACGACGGCATCGACGTCGTCGCCATTCGCCGGCAGGGTTCACCGCCCGCCAGCGAGGGCCGAAGCGTCACCGCTTCGTACGGCGACGTCGCCGGCCTCGAGCGGGTGATCGCCGACGAAAAGCCAGACGTGATCTTTCACGTGGCGGGCGTCACGAAGGGCCGAAGCTACGCCGACTTCGAAGCGGGCAACGTCATGCCCACGGTCAACATGCTTCGGGCGACGGAGCGCGAGCATCCGGGCCTCGAACGTTTCGTGCTCGTGTCCTCGCTCGCCGCCTATGGCCCCTCGAGACGGCATACGCCCCTCGTCGAGTCCGATCCGCGCCGCCCCGTCGAGTTCTACGGCCAGTCGAAGCGCGCCGCCGAAGAGGCCGTCGAGGCGAGCGACCTTCGCTGGACCATCGCGCGGCCGAGCGGCGTCTACGGCCCCGGCGACGTCGACTACTTCGAACTCTTCAAGATGGCGCGCAAGCGGCTGAACGTGTTCTTCGGCAACCGCGAGCGCGCCTTCAGCGCCATCTACGTCGACGACTGCGTGCAGGCCATCATCGACTGTGCGACGCACGAGTCGACGCTCTTCCAGGGCTACTTTCTCACGGACGACGTGCCCACGACGTGGGGTGAGTTTCAGGCGAAGGTGGTCAAGAACACGGGCAAGCGCGCCCTCGATCTCAACTTGCCCGAGCAGCTCGTGACGATCGCCGCGCACGCCGGTGAACTCGCCTCGCGCGTCGACGGGAAGGCGCGCCTCATGAATCGGCAAAAGGCCAAGATGGGCCAACAGGAAGCGTGGCTCTGCAGCGGTGAGAAAGCCAAGGCCGACTTCGGCTTCAAGGCCCGCGTCGATCAGCGCGAAGGCATCACGCGCACGGACGCCTGGTATGAAAAGGAAGGGTGGTATCGATGAGTGAGCGATTTCAGTGCATCTCGCCGATCGACGGCAGCGTCGTGGCCGAGCGCGAGTTCGCCTCGGACGAAGCCATCGATAGCGTGCTCAGCGCCGCCCAGGCGTCCGAGTGGAGCGCCCTTCCCTTGAACGAACGCAAGGACGCCGTGGGCGCCTTCGTCGACGCCGTCGTGGCGGCCAAGGACGCCCTCGCGGACGAGCTGACGCAGCAGATGGGCCGGCCGCGCCGAAGTACGCCCGGGGAAATCGGCGGCTTCGAAGAACGCGCCCGCCGCATGATCGAACTCGCCGACGCGTGCCTCGCGCCGCTCGTTCCGCCGGCGAAGGAGGGCTTCACCCGCCGCATCGTGCGCGAGCCGCTTGGCACGGTGCTCGTGCTTTCACCGTGGAACTATCCTTGGCTGACCAGCGTGAACGCGATCGTTCCGGCGCTGCTCGCCGGCAACCGCGTGGTGCTCAAGCACTCGGAGCAAACGCCCCTGGTCGCCGAACGGCTGGGCGAGGCCGCCAAGAAGGCCGGTCTGCCCGCCGGCGCCTTCGCCTATATGCACGCGGACAACGCGGCCATTGCGCGCGTCGTCGCCGATGAACGCATCGACCACGTGTGCTTCACGGGAAGCGTCGAAGGCGGCCGGGCCGTGCACCGCGCCGCGGCCGATCGCTTCATCGCCGTCGGGCTCGAGCTCGGCGGCAAGGACCCGGCCTATGTGCGCGCCGACGCAAAGCTCGACCACGCCGTCGAAAACCTCGTCGACGGGAGCTTCTTCAACAGCGGTCAATCCTGCTGCGCCGTTGAGCGCATCTACGTGCACGAAAGCGTCGCCGACGGGTTCACGGAACGCTTCATCGCCCTGGCGAACGCGTACATCCTCGGCGATCCGCGCGACGAGGCCACAAACCTTGGCCCGGTGGTTCGCGAGCGAAACGCGCGCGCCATTCAGGCGCAGGTGGACGAAGCCGTCGCCCAAGGCGCCAAGGCACACGTGGCCGCGCCCTACGCCGGCAGCGAGCGCGGCGCCGCCTATCTGGGGCCCCAGGTGCTAACGAACCTGAACCACTCGATGACGATCATGCAGGAAGAGACCTTCGGTCCCGTCGCCTGCATCATGGCCGTGAAGGACGACGACGCGGCCATCGCCAAGATGAACGACAGCCGCTTCGGACTCACGGCGTCGATCTGGACGCCGGACATCGAGCGCGCCGCCGTGCTCGGCGCGCGCCTGGAGACGGGCACGGTCTTCGCCAACCGCTGCGATGCCCTGGACCCGGACCTGCCGTGGACCGGCGTGAAGGACTCGGGCCGCGGCGCCACCCTCTCGCCGATCGGCTTCGAACATCTGACCCGGCCGAAGGCCTTTCACCTGCGGCACTAAACCAGCGGTCGGAGCCGCGGAGCGCCCACCCAAGATCGCCCCTACGCTCAGCCCATTCAGCGTTCGACGGCTCCCTGCGACGAGCTTCGTGCGCCCCGCGTCGAGCTTCGTGCGCCCCGCGTCGAGCTTCGTGCGCCCCGCGTCGAGCTTCGTGCGCCCCGCGTCGAGCTTCGTGCACCCCGTCGACTTCGTGCACCCCGTGTTGCGCTCCAGGCGTCGCGCGTCCGGGGTCCATCTTCCCACTCCCGGCTCCGTCTCCACGCACCTCAGTTTTTCAGCCGGCTGATTGACTGCCATCGCCCGCGCACTAAAGCCAGGGCCGTGGCAACGACCGATCGCAATGCGCCCGCCCTCCGATGCCGGGGCGTTGTGAAGCGCTACGGCGCCTTCACCGCCGTAGACCGCGTCGATCTGGAGGTAAAGGACGGAGAAATTTTTGCGCTGCTGGGTCCGAACGGCGCCGGCAAAACCACCCTCATCGGCTGCATCACGGGGCTCACGCGGGCAACCGAAGGCTCGATCGAAGTGTTCGGTCACGATGTGATTCGCAACTTCCGCACAACGCGCACGCTCGTCGGCTGCGTGCCTCAGGAGATCAACTTCGATCCCTTCTTTACGCCGGTCGAGTCGCTGATGATTCAATCGGGCCTCATGGGCGTAAAGCCAGACCGGGAGCGGGCCCTCGAGCTCCTTCGCACCTTCGCGCTCGAAGATCACAAGGACGCGTACACGCGTCAGCTTTCCGGCGGAATGAAACGTC